>CALJUJ010000275.1 GCA_937975525.1 uncultured bacterium | reverse complement strand
GGCTCGGGCGTCGACCCCGGCGACGACGCCGCCGTGCGCGCCCGCATCGAGAACTGGGCGGAAGCGTACATGGCCGACTGGAACCTCACCGGCGACCCCTTCGATCTGTTCGAAGGGCACCGCGACAACTGGGCGATCAAGGCAGCGAGCGCGCTGATCACGACGGCGCTGGCGATGCCCGACCACCCACGCGCGCCGGCCTGGCTCGCCCAAGGTACGGACTGGGTCAACGAATCGCTCGCCGCCATCGTCCGGGATCCGGGCTGGTATGCCGAGAGCGCGCACTACCTCAACTACACACTCAACAATCTCGTTCCGGCCGCCTGGCACCTACGCCATGCCGGCGGGGTCGACTGGTTCGACGACCTCGAGCCCTTCGTCGACGTCGCCTTCACCCTGCGCCAGCCCGATGGGCGCGAGCCACCCTTCGAGGAGGGAGTCGTCGCGACTTTCCCCTGGGACTTCCTCGCCGCCGCCTATCCCGGCCGTGTCGCCGAGATGATGTGGGCGCTCGAGAACAGCCCCGGCGATCTCGGCGCCTTCGACAATCAGCAGAATCACGTCGTCACGCGCTTCCTCGTGCGCCCGATCGACGTCACGCCTGCCGCCCCCACGGCGGCGCCGACGCAGTTCCTCGACGGCGACACGCACGCCGTCGTGCTGCGGTCCGATTGGTCCGCCTATGCGCTTCAGGTCACGGGCATCACCGCGATCGACACCTCGAGCAGCGAGTTCGTACCGTCACGTCACCACATGGA
The DNA here is from genome assembly GCA_937975525.1 of uncultured bacterium. Lineage (GTDB taxonomy): Bacteria > Desulfobacterota > Binatia > HRBIN30 > HRBIN30 > CALJUJ01. The sequence goes on along the minus strand of CALJUJ010000275.1, from coordinate 11,142 downwards.
GAATCCGCTCGACCTCGTGCTGCACGGCGCCGGTGCGCTGCTGCTGCCCACGGCGAGCGGCGGGCCTACGGTGACGACGTCGCCGAACCGGGCGTACTACCTGGAGCCGTCCGCCAAGAACATCCCGCTGGTCGACGGCGATGCACCCTACCTGCTCGCGCCGCTGCTGGTGACGCTCGGCGACCGGATCGACAGCGCTGCGGCTGAGGGAGAGGCCCATCGCCTGCTCGACGCGGCGACGACGACGGTGTCACCGTTCGCCGCTGACGTCGACGTCGAACGAACGGTCGCCATGATCGGCGAGGACTACGTCGCCGTCGTCGATCGCTTCCGCGGCAGCGAAGCGCACGAATACGCATTGACCTGGCGTGGCCGCGGCGACGGCACGATACGGGCCGACAGCGCGGACCACTTCGCCGCCGACTATGCCTGGCCCAGCGCCGGAGCGCCGGCAGCGCACCTCGCCGTCGACGCCGTCGCCGAATCGCTGTTGTCCGGTACCCTGGTCCCCGGCTTCTACGCGCCGACGTATGGATCCGAAGAGAGCCTCAGCGCCGTGGAGGTGAGCACCAACGCGGCGAGCACGACCTTTCTGTCGGTGCTGCGTCCGCGGCGCGAAGGCGATGCGGCCGCCGTCGTCACCCCGCTCGCCGTCGACGATGGCGCCGGCGTCCGCGTCAGCCTCGACACGACCGTCGATCTCCTTCTCGCCGGCGAAGAGGGAGACTGGCGCTCCGCCGACGGCTTCTCGAGCAACGGCCGCTTCGCGGTCCTGCGCACCGAGTCGGGAACGACGACCGGCCTCGCCGGCATTCGTGTCCGCCACCTGCGCACCGCCGACGGGCCGAGCATCCAGGCCAGCAAGCCGGTCACCCTCGCGGCAACGCTCACACCGACGAGTGCCGTCGTCACGCTGGGGGCCGACACGGTCGGCACCGTGCGACTCATTCTCGACGGCCTGAGCGGCCTCGCGGCCGATGCGACGGTGACCTTCGACGGCGCCGCGCTCGACGACCGCGACGTCCGCATACTGGGTGACGGCGTACGGGTGAAGGTGCCTGGGCCCGGTGTGCTCGTCGTTCGCAGCGAGTGAGCTTCAGGGTCGGGAGTGCGTGCTGCTCGCGGCGCCGCGCGGCTGCGCCGCGAGCAGTCCGTCGGCGAGCCAATCGCGCACCCAGCCGACGACGCGCGTAGCGGCATCGCCGGGCTCGGCGGCGGCGCTTCGTTCGCAGACCTCGGCGAAGGCGACGCCCTGCCCGACCGCGCGCAGCGCTGCGTGCTCCGACGGTGCGATCGTCTTGTGGAAGACCCGCATCTCCTTGCGCCACACCCGCACGCAGCAGCGCCCCGATTCCCGTGCGTCGACCTCGGCGCCGGCTTTCACGCGTTGCCAGATGCGCGTTGCCGGGGTTGCGAGGTCGAGCAGACGCACCGAGGGATCGAGCGCGAGCGTCAACTCCGGCCAGTCCTCGGGTGCCAGCATCGCGAGCGCTTCCGCCCGCAGCAGCGGCCCATCTGCCGCGTCGAAGGCATCGTGCAGCGCCCACTCCAGGGCGGCGACGTCGGCGAGGTGCGGCGCGGCACGCGCCACTTCGTGATCATGCAAGAACGCCGGCAGTCGCTCGCCCACCCAGCGCAGCGACCAGTGGCGCGACGGATGCACGAGCAGATAGTCGGTGACCAGATTGTGAAACGCATCGTCGCCGACCAACGCGAGCAGAACCGGGAAGTCGTCCTTCAGCACGTCGAGGATGCGGAAGAAGTACATGTTTGCGTACACGTCGATACGATCGACGCTCGCCATTCCCGGGCGCTCGCGGACCAGCCCGGCCGCGACGCTGCGTTCCTCGGGCGACAGCTCGACGAGCCCGGCGCGTGCCCCTTCCGGCGCCACGAGCAAGCGCCAGAACAACTCCTGCGTCGCTCGCAGGCCCGGCGTCGCGCTCATGCCACCGCCTCGCTTCGCGCCGACGCCGCCACCGCCCGGGCCCGCTCCGCCTCCGCCTGCAGCCTCCCGATCGACGGGATCTGGTCGTCCCACTCGATCAGCGTCGCAACCGGCCCGAAGCGCTCGACGGCGAAGCGATACAGGTCCCAGACTTCGTCGCAGACCGGGTGGTCATGGGTATCGTGGAGAAAGGTCCCGCGATCGGCGTGTCCGGCGAGATGGAACTGGCCGACCCGCGCGATGGGAATCGCCTCGATGTAGGCCCGTGCCGAGAAGCCGTGATTGAACGCGCTGACGAAGACGTTGTTGACGTCGAGCAGGATGCCGCAGTCGGCCTGCTCGGCGACGCCAGCGAGGAACTCCCACTCCGGCATCTGCGAGCCGGCGAACTCCAGATAGGTCGATGCGTTCTCCAGCAGGATCCTGCGGCCGAGGCGCTCCTGCACCTGCTGTACGCGCTCGACGACGTGAGCCAGGGCTTCCTCGGTGTACGGCAGCGGCAACAGGTCGTGGGCATGGCGCCCGCCGACGCCGGTCCAACAGAGGTGATCGGAGATCCACTGCGGCTCGACCCGACGGGCGAGAAGATCGAGCGCATCGAGGTACGAGTCGCTCAACGGATCGGCCGACCCGATCGAGAGAGAAACGCCGTGGAGGACGATCGGGTAGTCGGCGCGCACGCGCTCGAGAACGTGTACGGGGCGTCCACCGGCGACCATGAAGTTCTCGGAGATGACCTCGAACCAATCGATCGCCGGCTGCTCGGCGAGGACCTGCTCGTAGTGCGGCGGCCGCAGGCCGACGCCGAACCCGAGGTTCGCGGGTGGCCCATGGTGTTCGGCGCTGCGTGACATGTCGCTTGCGGGTGGGTGGAGGCGCCGAGAGGCGCGGGTCGAGGCCGGCCCGTCACATGCCTCTCGGCGTCTCTCCCGGGCATGCCCGGGCTACTCGAGGACGGTGCCGCCCTTCTCCTTGCAATCGGCGGCCGACATCATGATCCAGCCCTTGCCCTTGCAGCTGTTCTCGCCGTGACACGAGTGCCCGCCGGGCACTCCGCACTGGCTCGTGCCCTTGCACTCGTTGACGCCCATGCACTTCACGTCGCCATCGCTGGCGGTTTCGCCATCGCTGGCGACGGCGCTACCGGCGGCGAACAGGCCGGCGACCGCGGTCGCGATCAGCGCTCCTTTGATTCGATGGTCCATGTGACACCTCCTCGGTGAGATGACGCGAACGGGACGTTGCGCGTCGGATTGAGATCGGCGGCCCCGGCATCGCCGACGAACGGGCCGCCGTCGGTTGAGCAACCAACGTCGAGCGGAATTGGTTCCGCGGACCGTCAGCCGCTGAAGAACTGCAGCGAGTAGCGTGCGAACCCGAGAATCGGACCGGCGGCGACGCCGAGGGCGCAGGTGCCGACCAGCAGTACGACGTGCAGCGTCCGGGCGTGCCACGTGGTCTCCACCACCCCCGCGTCGGCGGCGGGCGGCTCGACGAACATCATCCGCAGCACCGAGAAGTAGTAGCCGACGGAGATCACGCTGTTCAGGACCCCGATGACCGCGAGCGTGTAGAGCTCCTGCTGGACGACGGCCGCGAACAGGAACAGCTTGGCGAAGAAGCCGACGAACGGCGGCACGCCGATCAGCGAGAAGAGAAACGCGGCCATCGCGACCGCCGGCAGCATGCCGCCGCGGCGCGCCAGACCGCGGTACGCGCCCAAGTCGTCGCTGCCGGCATGATCGTGGAGGATCCCGACGACCGCGAACGCTCCGAAGTTCATGAAGTAGTAGGCGATCAAATAGAACAGCATCGCCTCGAGCCCGGTGTCGTCGAGGACGACCAGGCCCATCAACAGGTAGCCGGCGTGCGCGACGCCCGAGTAGGCGAGCATGCGCTTGAGGCGCTGTTGTCGTAGGGCCGCGAGGTTGCCGAACGTCATGGTCACCGCCGCCAGCACCGCGAGCAGCTGCGGCCACTCGACGCCGCCGAGCACGTCCCAGGCGCCGCCGCCGGCGGGCATCGACATGGTCGGGTAGAGCACCCGTACGAGGAGCGCGAAGCCCGCGGCCTTCGAGGCGACCGACAGGAAGGCGGCGACGGGCACCGGCGCTCCGGCGTAGACGTCGGGGGCCCACATGTGGAACGGCACCATCGAGATCTTGAAGCCGAGGCCCGCGAGGATCAGCACCAGGGCGATGGTCAGCGTCGCCGGGGGCACGCTGCCCGCGACCAGCGCGGCGTGGATCTCGACCAGATCGAGACTACCGCAGAGCCCGAAGAGCCAGCTGAGGCCGAAGAGCATGACGCCCGAGGCGACGCCGCCGTAGAGCAGGTACTTGAGGGCGGCCTCCGACGAGCCTCGGTCGTGGCGCACGAAGCCGGCGAGCGCGTACGAGCAGATGCTCAGCAGCTCCAACGACAGGTAGGCCATCAGCAGGTTGGCCGAAGCCGCCATGAAGCAAGCGCCGATCGTCGCCGCGAGCAGCAGGCCGTAGTACTCGCCCTGCTGCATGCGTCGCACCTCGGCCGAGCCCATCGACATCCACACGGTGGCCATCGCCGCCAGGGCGAACAGCACCTCGAAGAAAGCCGCGAAAGGATCGTGCACGAGCTGGCGTGCGAACAGCCAGCCGTCGAGCTCGTGCGGCACCCACACCATCGCCACCAGCGCCAGCGCCAGGCCGCCGCGCACGGCGTCGCCGATGCGCTCGGCGGCGCGCACGGCGCGGTCGAGCACGAAGACGGCGAGCATCGTCACCGTGAGGACGATCTCCGGAGCGATGAACGACAGGCTGTCGACGTTCGCGAGGTCCATGCCAGATCGCGTACGGCCTCAGAGGAAGGGCAACACCGCAGCGTTGAGCGTCGCCAGCGTGGCGTCGATCAACTCGATCATCGGCATCGGGTACACGCCGAGCGCGACGACGATGATCGCCAGCGGCACGAGGGTCAGCGCCTCCCGCGCACTGATGTCCGGGAGGCTGGCGTAGCGTTCGTTCAGCGGCCCCAGAAACACCCGCTGGAGCGTCCACAGCATGTAGCCGGCGGTGAGCACCACCGCGCTGGCGCCGACGGCCGCGAGCCACGGCGTGCGCTGCCAGGCGCCGAGCAGGACGAGCACCTCGGAGATGAAGGCGGAGAGGCCGGGAAGCCCGAGCGCGGCGAAGAAGGCGAGCGCGACGAAGCCGGTGTAGATCGGCATCACCGGCGCGATCCCGCCGAACCCGTAGATCTCGCGGTGGTGGGCGCGGTCGTAGAGGACGCCGACGAGCAGAAAGAGCATGGCGGTCACCGTGCCGTGGTTGAACATCTGCAGCACCGCGCCGTCGATGCCCTGCTGCGTGAAGGACGCCATGCCCAGCATGACGTATCCCATGTGACTGATGCTGGAATACGCGACCAGCTTCTTCAGGTCGCGCTGGGCCATCGCGCACAGGGCGCCGTAGAGGATGTTCCAAGCGCCGAGCGCGGCGAGGCAGGCGAACGCGAGCTCGGCAGTGGCGATCGGCAGCATGCCGTAGTTGACGCGCAAGATGCCGTAGGTGCCCATCTTCAGCAGCACCCCGGCGAGGATGACCGAGATCGCCGTCGGCGCTTCGACGTGGGCGTCGGGAAGCCAGGTATGGAACGGAAAGGCCGGGATCTTGATCGCGAAACCGACGAAGAAGGCGATCCACAGCACGTACTGCAGCGCCTCGGTGAACTGGTGACGCGACTCGGCCAGCGCGATCATGTCGAACGTGTGCGGCGTCGACGAGAAGTACAAGCCGAGGATGGCGAGCAGAATGAGAACGCTCCCCGCCATCGTGTAGAGGAAGAACTTGATTGCCGCGTAGGCGCGTCGCGGGCCGCCCCAGACGCCGATGAGGAAGTACATCGGCAGCAGCATCAGCTCCCAGAAGAGGAAGAAGAGAACGAAGTCGAGAGCCACGAAGACGCCGACCATCGCCGCGTCGAGAAGAAGGAAGAGGGCGAAGTAGGCCTTGACGCCTTCCTCGATGCCCCACGAAGCGAAGACGCAGAGAAAGCACAGCAGCGCGGTGAGCAGCACCATCGAGATGCTGAGCCCGTCGACACCGACGAGGTAGTGGATGTCGAAGGCAGGAATCCACGCGTAGCGCTCGACGAACTGGAAGTCGGGATCGCCGCGCTCGAACACCGTGAACAGCCAGGCCGCAATGCCGAGCGGTGGAACCGTCGCCGCCACCGCCGCCCAGCGAATCGCGTTGTGCGCCGCGCTCGGCAGCAGCAGGACCACCACCATGCCGACCAGCGGCACCGCGATCATCCAACTCAATGCGTAGTCCATCTCCGCTCCCCCGCGCCTAACCGAGCTGCCACGCCAACACGGCGACCAGCGCCGCGACGATCACGTACAGGTAGGCGTTGATTCGACCCGACTGCAGGCGGCGCAGCCTCCCTCCCGCCGCTAGTGCAACGTCGGCCACACGATTCACGAAGCCGTCGACGACGATCGCGTCGACGGCGCCCTGGAAGCGCGACCAACCACGAACGCCCGCGGCGACTCCGTCGACGGCGGCGTCGATGACGCGCGCATCGGCCCGCGCCGCGACGCGGCTCGCGCCCAAGACGCCGTCGACGAACAACGCCTGGTAGACCTCGTCCACGTAGAGCTTGCGCGCCAACCACCGGTACGGGGCGCCGCCCGCCCACGCCGCGATCCGCTCTGGAGCGACAAGGCCCCGCACGTACATCGCGTAGGCCACGGCGATTCCCGCCGCCGCCATCGCGATCGATGCGACCATCGAGAACAGCTCCCACGCCAACGCATGGGAAGCGTGCGCACCGCCGTGCGCCGCAGCCGGCGCCAACCAGGCGCCGAGACGGTTGCCGCCGCCCAGCACCTCCGGCCAGCCGAGAAAGCCCGCGAATACCGCACCCGCCGCGAGAATCGTCAGCGGGACCGTCATCACCGCCGGCGCTTCCCGCGGCGCCGCGTGCTCGGACCGCGCCTCGCCGTGGAAGGCGAGGAACACCAGGCGGAACATGTAGAAGGCGGTCAGGCCCGCCACCGACCAACCGACGAGCCACAGCCCACCGTCGCCGTGGCTGAGCGCGCTCCACAGAATCTCGTCCTTCGAGACGAAGCCGGCGAGCGGCGGCACGCCGGCGATCGCCAGCGCCGAGACCAAGAACGTCGCGTACGTGCGCGGCATCGCCGCGCGCAGCCCGCCCATGCGACGCAGGTCCTGCTCGTGGTGCAGGGCGAGGATGACCGAGCCGGCACCGAGGAAGAGGCAGGCCTTGAAGAAAGCGTGGGTCATCAGGTGAAAGACCGCCGCCCCCGAAGCGCCGACGCCGAGCGCGAGGACCATGTAACCGAGCTGGCTGATGGTCGAGTACGCCAGCACCTTCTTGATGTCGTTCTGCACCACGGCGATGGCGGCGGCGAGCAACGCCGTGGCGGCCCCCACCCAGGCGATCGCCGCGAGAGTCGCCGGCGCCAGCGCGAACAACACGTCGAGACGCGCCACCAGGTACACTCCCGCGGTCACCATCGTCGCCGCGTGGATCAAGGCGCTCACCGGGGTCGGACCGGCCATCGCGTCCGGCAGCCAGACGTACAAGGGGATCTGCGCCGACTTCCCGGTGGCGCCGACGAAGAGCAAGGCAGTGATCACGGTGAGCACGCTCCACCCGCCGAGGCTCACCCCGGCGAGCGCCGCGGCGTGGCGATCGATCTCGCGAAACGCCAGCGTCGCCTCCGCATGCGCCTCCAGCGTCCAGAACAGCAGGAACAGCCCGAGCGCGAACGCGAAGTCGCCGACGCGGTTGACGAGAAACGCCTTGCTGCCGGCGCGGGCGTTGGCGAGGTCGGCGTACCAGAAGCCGATCAGCGCGTACGAGCACAGGCCGACGCCTTCCCACCCGACGAACAGCAGCAGCAGGTTGTCGGCGAGCACGAGCACGAGCATCATCGCCGTGAAGAGATTCAGCAGCGCAAAGAAGCGCCAGTACGCCGGCTCGCCGCGCATGTAGCCCACCGAGTAGACGTGGATGAGCCCGCCGATCCCGGTGACCACGAGAACCATGAGCGCCGACAGCGGATCGGCGAGGAAGGCGACGTCGACGTGCAGCGAGCCGATCTCGATCCAGGTCCACAGCCGGTCGACCAGCACCCGCTGCTCCGCCGGCATCGCCGCCAGCGCCGCGAACGTCCGCACCGCGATGGCGAACGCCAATGCGACCGGCAGGCAGGCGATCGCAGCGACGGCCCGCTCGCCGTGGCGGCGCTGCACCCAGGCGCCGCCGAGTCCGAGCACGGCGGCGCCGAGCAGCGGCAACAGCGGGATCCAGCGCAGGTAGGCCGCTGCCATGGGTTCTTCCACGAGTTGCATGATCGTCGCCGTGTGGCCCTCCCCGCCCTCTTCCGCGCGGCAGCTCGTCAGCCGCGCAGCGTCTCCGTCGCCTCGACGTCGATCGAGTGGAACGTCTGATAGATGCCCAGGACGATCGCCAGGCCGACCACGGCCTCGGCCGCGGCGAGCATGATCACGAAGATCGCGACGATCTGGCCGTCGTACGTCGCCGGCCCGAAGCGGGCGAAGGCGAGGTAGTTGATGTTGGCCGCGTTGAGGATGAGCTCGATCCCCATGAGGATGCCGAGCGAGTTGCGTCGGGTGAGCACGCAGAACAGCCCGAGCGCGAACACCAGCAGCGCGACGAACAGGTAGTGCGTCAAGCCGATCATTCGCGGCGCAGCTCCTTGCGCGACAACGACACCGCGCCGATCAGCGCCGCGAGGAGCACGACCGAGGCGAGCTCGAAGGGCAGCAGATAGTCGCCGAGGAAGAGGTCGCCGATGATCCGCGTCGTCGCCTCCGCCGGGACCGGCTCGGCCGTCCGCCACGGCGTCGTGACCACGGCGTAGCCGAGGATCGCGGCACCGGCGCCGACGACGAGCAGCGCCGGCAGCGTTCCGACCGAGCGGTTCGAGACCTGCACGTCCTCGATGCGATGCGTCAGCATCACCGCGAACACCATCAGCACGAGGATGCCGCCGACGTAGATCAGCACCTGCACGACGGCGACGAAGTCGGCGGCGAGAAAGACGTAGAGCCCGGCGGCGCCGAGGAAGGTCCCCATCAGCGAGAAGGCGGCGTAGACGACGTTGCGCGAGAACGCCACGACCGCCGCCGAGCCGACGGTGAGCAGTGCCAGCAGGTAGAAGACGAGATCAGCCAGCTGCATCGTCGCTCCCGGAAGGCGCCTCTTTCGGCGCCGGCTTCGTCGCGGGGGCGGCGGGCGCAGCGAACTCGGCGAGGTAGCGGGTTCCGCGCTCGAGCAGCGGGGCGATGGCCGGGTCCGGCTCGACGCCCTTCTTCGGCTTGAACGCCAGGACCGGCTCGTCGATGAATCGGTGCACCAGGCTCTCGAGGGAGTAGTCGGCACCCTCGAACTCCGGCGTGTGGTGGATCGATCCCGTCGGGCAGGGCTCGCTGCAGAGGCCGCAGTACATGCACTTCGCCATGTCGATGTCGAAGCGCGTCATGACGATGCCGCCGGCCTCCTTGTCCTTCTTGGCATCGATGACGATGCAGTCGATCGGACATGCGCGCTCACAGGCGAGGCAGCCGGTGCAGATCTCGAGATCCACCTCGAGCATGCCGCGGTAGCGATACGGCAGCGTGTCCTGCACGCGCACGTCCATGCGATCGGGGTACTGCGTGGTCACCGGCTTGCGCATCAGGTGCGAGAAGGTGATCGCCATACCGTCGAAGACGGTGCGGCAGGTCGCGGCGAGCTTGGCGAAGTAGTGGATCGTTCCCATCGGCGTCCTCAGGCGAACGGGCTCAAGGTGAGACGCTGGCGCGAGCGCACGCGGGCGCGGCGCAGGTGGAAGGCGACGCGGGCGAAGAACGCGACGATCAACGCGCCGCCGAGAGCCGTCATGACCGCGGCGACCGCCGGCTGGCCGCTCGGAAACACGAGCACCCACACGGCCATCGCCACCGCGTTGGCGAAGGCGATCGGCACCAGATACTTCCAGCAGATCGACATCAGCTGGTCGACGCGCACGCGCGGCAGGGTCGCCCGGATCCAGATCGCGACGAAGACCCAGAAGTAGGCCTTGGCGAAGAAGACGAGGAACTCGACCACGGTCTGCACCGCGACGCTGTTGCTCAGCACGGGCGCGTTCCAACCGCCGAGAAACATCGTCGTCACCAGCGCACCGATCACGTAGAGATTCCCCCACTCGACGAGGAAGAACATCAAGTCGCGGACGCCGGAGTACTCGGTGACGAAGCAGGCGACGAGCTCGGACTCCGCCTCGGGCAGGTCGAACGGCGTGCGATTGCCCTCAGCGAGGGCGGCGGTGAAGAACAGGAAGAAGGCGGCGAAGGCGAACGGGTTGGCGAACACGTACCACTCCCACGGCGCCCAGCCCTGCTGGCGGATCAGCTCCTGGAGATTCAACGTCCCCGCCATCAACACGATCGGCAGGATCGACAGGCCCGCGGGGATCTCGTAGCTGACGATCTGCGCCGCCGCGCGGATGCCGCCGATCAAGGACCACTTGTTGTTCGAAGCCCACCCGGCCATCAGGATGCCGACGACGATCAACGAGGTCACCGTCAGCACGAACAGCAGGCCGGCGTCCATCTCGGCGATGACGAGCCGGCTGCCGAACGGAATCACCGCGAACGTCGCGACGAATCCCATCAGCACGACGTACGGCGCCAGCCGGAACAGCCGCGCATCGGCGGCTGCCGGCACCAGGTCTTCCTTCATGAAGAGCTTGATGCCGTCGGTGAGCCACTGCAGCACCCCCTGCGGACCGACCCGATTGGGGCCGACACGGGAGTGGATGCGCGCCCAGATGCGGCGTTCGACCCACGTGGTGCTGCCGGCGACGAGACGGATGAAGACGAACAGCACGAGAGCGCCGGCGAGGAGCATGGCGAGCGCGTAGACCACTTGCGTCGGAAGCGCCGCGAACCAACCGGCGGCGATGAGTCCGTCGACGAAGGCCTGCATCAACAGCACCCCTCGCCGCCAGGCCGTGGTCGGCCGCTCGGATGCGTGTTCATCGGTCCACCTCCGGGGCGACGATGTCGAGGCTGGCGATGACCGCCACCAGGTCGGCGAGCATCAAGCCCTGGCTCACTTCCTCGATGATGCTCATCGCCTAGAAGGAGCCGGTGCGGAACTTGCGACCGACCGGGAAA
>CALJUJ010000274.1 GCA_937975525.1 uncultured bacterium | reverse complement strand
GGGAACGCGACCCGGAGGCACTGCAGCCAGACGAGGACGAACATCCAGGTCGCCTTGGTGAAGTAGACGCGCTCGGCGACCAGCAGGCGATCGACGGGAGTCTCCGCCGCGGCGTACTTTCCAAAGATGCCCCAACCGTCCGTGAGCCAGAACGTAGCCTCGAAGTTGAGATGAACGACCGTGTAGCAAGCGACGAACAGCCAGAACATGCCGTTTCCAGCAAGCCCACGCCGAGGTGATGTAGTGGCAGAGTCCATGTCCGAAAGCTACGCGCTCCTACCTTCGGCGACGTCGTGAACATCGCACCGATTCTCTTCCATGCCGGGCCCTTCGGGGACGTAGTCGATATTGTAACGATTCTCATCCATGCCGTGCAGATCCCGAGACGTCGGCGTTCGGCGGAATCGTTACAATATTTACTACGTCCCCAGGAAGTCTTGCTCGATCCAGGCGACCGGCTGCTCCAGCTCGTGGGGCGCATTCCGCTCCCAGTAGCGCACCGCCGCGGCCAACGACTTCTCCATGAGCGATCGAGCCTTGTCCGCATCGCCGGCCTCGATCGCCGCGAGCATCTCCTCGTACGTGCGTAGCGCCGTCCGCCGCATCTTCTCATCCCAGGTCGTCAAGATTCCCTCGGACATCCGATGCAATGCGTCGACGAGGAGCGCGAGCACGCGATTGCCCGACGCCGCCGCGATCAGACTGAAGAACCGGCGGACTTCCGCCCGAAAGCGATCCCAATCGCGCATGCAAGCGTGCAAAGCGGCGATGCTCTGCTGCATCGCGACGATGTCGTCGCGGCTGGCGTTCTCGGCCGCCGCCGAGGTCAAGACCGGATAGATCGACCGACGTGCCTCCACGACCGAACGGAACGACGCGTCGGCGAACTGAAGATGCAAAGAAATCACACTGGCGAGGTGGTCGGCCCCCGGTACGCTGACGACCGGTCCGCCACCAGGGCCCGCCTTGATCCGCAACGCCCCCTGCAGCTCGAGAAAGCGCAGCGCCTCGCGCACCGTCGCGCGGGACACTCCGAGGTCTTCCACCATCCGATGCTCGGCGTCGAGCTGCGTGCCGGGTCGTAGACCGCGGCGCCGGATCTCGCGTACCAGCTTGCGGGCGACCCGCACGGCGACTCGCTCTCGCGTCGGGGTCGCCATCACGCCACCGTCTTTCCATCGGCCGGCTTACGCGGCACTGGCGCTGCGCGGCGTCCCTCCGGCTCGTCCACCCGGGCGATGCCGTCGCCGAACGGCTCGTCGCGCCGCCGCAGGGTTTCCTTGAGGCCGTGCTCCTTGATGCTCGCGACGTAGTCGCGCACCGCCTGTGCCCGATGCGCGCGCGCATCGTTCTCCCCCGCCAGCCTCTGCAGCACCTGCGCGCCCATCAGCTCCAGTGCCAGGTTGGTGATGCGCTTGTTCGCTGCGAGCAGGTCCGGGTCGATCAACGTGAGCCGGTCCGCCAGCCCTTCGACTTCGTCCGCGAGCTCGCGCGCGGGCACCGCCTTCATGACCAACCCGATCTTGGCCGCATCGGCGCCGGAGATCGAATCGCCCGTGAGCTGCAGACGCTTCGCCCACTGCGGCCCACAGTGGTAGACCCACAGGTTGTTTGGTAGCGCACCCATGCTGCGCGCCGCCGGGAAGCCGATGCGCGCATCGTCCGCCGCGATCACCATGTCGCAGGCCATCGCGAGATCGGTTCCTCCCGCCAGGCAGTTCCCGTGCACCTGCGCGATCGATGGCTTGTGCATCTCCCAAAGCGCCCGGATGCGTCGATTGTTGTGCTCGATCAGCCAGATGTCGTCGTCGTGGCTGCGGCCGGTGCGACGCCCGGGCTGCGGCTTGCGCCCGAGGGCCATCAGATCGTAGCCCGCACAGAACGAGGGGCCGTCGCCACGCAGAACGACGCAGTGCACAGCACGGTCGTCGTCCGCCTCCCACAGGGCATGCTCGAGCTCCTCCAGGAGCCGCGACGTCATCGCGTTGTGCTTGTCGGGCCGCGCCAGGGTGATGCGCGCGCGCCCGTCCTCCACTTCGTAGCGGATCTGCTCGTAGTCCATCCCGCCGTCCTCCCGTACCGGCCGTACTAGCGCCCGGTGAAGTTGGGTTTGCGCTTCTCGAAGATCGCCCGCACCGCCTCGCGCCCATCGTCGCTGGCCAGAGCGCGTCGGGCCAAGTCGACCTCGTCGCGTAGATGGGCGTCGAGGTCGGCGAGAAGCCCGGCTCGGGTGACGAGGCGCTTCGTCTGCCGCGCCGCTTGCGGCGCCACCGCGGCGATCCGCCGGCACGTGCCGCGGAAGGCCTCGTCGAACTCGTCCGCCGACACGACCTCGCCGACCAGCCCAAGGGCCAGCGCCGCCTGCGCATCGATCATCTGTGGATCGAGCAGGAAGCGCATCGCGTGTTCGTGTCCGACCTCCTGCGGCAGCGTCCACGACAGCCCACCATCGGGCGAGCTCCCCGCACGCGCGTAGCCAGGGTGAAACCGCGCGGTCGAGCTGGCGATACGGATGTCGGCACACATCGCCAGCGCGACCCCGGCGCCGACCGCGACCCCGTTGATGCCGGCGACCACCCGCTGCTCACAGTCGACACGAGTGCCGCGCACGAACCGAGCGACGTCGTCGTCGGTGATCGGGCCTCCGGCGGAACCGCCGCTCGCGCGATCGCGGGGAGCTAGATCCGCGCCCGCGCAGAACGCATCGCCCGCCCCCGTCAGTCCGATCACCCGAACGTCGTCGTCGTCCGCGGCCGCCGCGACGCCGGCGACGATGGCGCGGACGAGCGCTCCGGAAAGGGCATTCTTCTTCGCGGGCCGGTTGAGCGTCAGCAAGCGAACGCCGGCGAAGGTCGCTTCGAGGAGCACCGGGACGCGGTCGCGCTCGGTCTCACCCGGCGGCGTCGAGCTCATGCGGCCTGCTTCACCCGATAGCGCAGCGGAAGCTTCTTCAAGCCGACGACGAAGCTCGACTGGATCTGCGCAGGTTCGCCGGCGAGCTCGAGCGCGTCGAATCGGGTGATGAGCTCGCGCAGCAGCGCGCGCTGCGACTGGCGCGCGAGGTGGGCGCCGAGACAGAAATGCTCGCCGATCCCGAAGCCCAGGTGCGGGTTCGGGTCGCGGTCGATGCGAAACGTGTAGGGTTCGTCGAACACCGCTTCGTCGCGGTTCGCCGAGGTGTAGAAGAGCACGAGGTTGTCCCCGGCGCGCAGCTTCTGCCCGCGGTACTCCAAGTCCTCGAGGACGACGCGCTTCATGTAGTTGACGGGAGTGGTCCAGCGCAGGATCTCCTCCACCGCTTTCGACACGAGATCGGGATTCTCCCGAAGCCGCTGGTACTCGTCGGGATGCGCAGCGAGCGCGTACATGCCGCTCGCCAACGCGTTCTTGGTGGTGTCGTGGCCCGCCGTGAACGTGATCAGAAAGTAGCCGAGCGTCTCGATGACGCCCATCGGCTCGCCCTTGACCTGGCCGTTGGCGAGCACACTGGCGAGATCGTCGGTCGGATGAGCGCGGCGGTCCTCGATGATCGAGTTGAAGAGCTGCATGAACTCCATCGCCATCGCCATCGCCGCCTGGCGGCGGTCGTCGCCTTCGCGCTGGAGGTCGGGGTCGTCGGCGGCGAACAGCTCGTTGGTGAGCCGGAGCAGCTGTGGCTCCCGGTCTTGGGGGATGCCGAGGATGGTGCTGAGGACGCGCAAGGGGTGCGCCGCGGCTACCTCGCTCGAGAACTCGCACTCCCCTTCTCCACTGCCGGCGCGCTCGACGAGGTTGTCGACCAGGTAGCGGGCGCTCACCTCGGCGATGGGAGCGATCCGCTCGATGGCGCGGGGCGTGAACCACGGCGCAGCGACCTTGCGGAAGTCGACATGGTCCGGCGGATCCATCATCAGGATGGGTCGGAACTGCGTCGCCAGCCCCCTCTCGATGATCTGCCTTTGCGCGTCGCTCTCGAGACTGTTGATGAAGCGCTCGGGCTGCGTCGAGATCTCACGAATCTGGTCGTGGCGAACGACGGCATAGTAGGGCTCGAAGCCCTCGGCCTCGAATCGCTGCAGCCCGTCCCGTGCGCGCAGCGCGCGGAATTGCTCGTGGGGGATGCCGCGCTCGCCATAGGCCTTGGGCGCGATGAGATCGAATCCGTCGATGTCGGTCATATGCGATTCTCCGAAAAATGCGTGCTGCCCCGATCGGTCGGCGCAGGCCGAGTCCGGCCGTGGCGGTCGCGGCGGCGATGCGTCTTCCGCGGGATGCCCGGTTGTTCCCTACGGCGAACTAGTATCATGGTTTTCCGAAGCGCCGCAACGCTGCGCTGCGCAACACCCGCGATCTCGGCGGGGACGGCCCTGCCTACGCCCCACCCCGTGCCGCCGGGACGGCGGCCGCTACAGCGCTGGTCTTCCACGCTACCGCTCTTCTCTGTCGTGCCCGCCGTCTCTGCGGGGTCGCGCTATCGCCTGCTCCGCCCCGTGCCGCCGGGACGGCGGCCGCTACAGCGCTGGTCTTCCGCGACACCGCTCTTCTCTGTCGTGCCCGCCGGGACGGCGGGGTCGCGCTAGCGCCCGCCCCTCCCCGTGCCGCCGGGACGGCGGCCGCTACAGCGCTGGTCTTCCACGCCACCGCCCTTCCCTGTCGTGCCCGCCGTCTCGGCGGCCGCTACAGCGTGGACCCCGGATTCAGCTCT
>CALJUJ010000273.1 GCA_937975525.1 uncultured bacterium | reverse complement strand
TTGCTCATTTTCGCTTGTCCGTCGGTACCCTCCAGCAACGGCAGTGTCATGACCGCCTGTGGCTTCTGGCCTTCCTGCCGCTGCAGGTCGCGACCCACCAGCAGGTTGAACCTCTGGTCCGTGCCACCGACCTCGACGTCCGCCCGCAGGGCCACCGAGTCGAAGCCTTGGATCAACGGATACAAAAACTCGTGCATGCCGATGGGAAGATGGTCCGCGAAGCGCTTCGAGAAGTCATCGCGCTCGAGCATCCGCGCGACCGTCTGCGTCGCACACAACCGCACCCAGTCGGAGGACTGCAAGGCGTCGATCCATTCCGAATTGAACCGGATCTCCGTTCGCCGCTCATCGAGAATACGAAAGACCTGCTCGCGGTAACTCACCGCATTCCTCTCGACCTCCTCGCGAGTGAGCGCCTTGCGCGTCTCCGAGCGGCCCGTAGGGTCGCCGATCATCCCCGTGAAATCCCCGATGAGAAAAATCACCTCGTGGCCGAGATCCTGGAACTGTCGCAGCTTGCGTAGGGCCACGGCATGCCCGAGATGCAAGTCGGGCGCAGACGGATCCGCGCCGAACTTGATCCGCAGCGGACGCCCCTCGGCGAGCTTCTGGCCGAGCTCCGCCTCGGAGATGATCTCGTCGACGCCCTGCCGCAAGAGAGCAAGCTGATCCAATGCTCCGACCATCACGACTCCACCAATTCCTGCACACGCTCGATCCCCACAGCCTTGCCGCTCGCGCGCTCGATTTCCACGACGACACCCTGAACGAGGACCGGTCCCGACGCCACCTCCAGTGGCGCGGGCAGACGCGAGCGAAATCGTTGGACCACGACGTCCGGTTTGGACCCGATCACCGAATCACGCGGACCACACATTCCTGCGTCCGAGACATACGCAGTACCACCAGGAAGGAGCCGTTCGTCCGCCGTCTGCACGTGCGTGTGCGAGCCGAGAACCGCAGCCGCGCGCCCAGCCAGAAACCATCCCATCGCCGCCTTCTCGGACGATGCCTCGGCGTGCATGTCGACGATCACGGGACACGAAGCGAGCGGGCCCGTCAGCAGCGCTTCCACCGTCGCAAACGGACAGTCCACGGGCTCCATGAAAACTCGGCCGATGAGATTGACGATTCCCAGACGAAATCCGTCGCTGCTCTCGAACACACCCCAACCTCGCCCCGGGGCTCCCGCGGGGTAGTTTGCAGGCCGGAGCAGGCGCTCAACCCCGTCCACGAGCGGAAAAGCCTCGGGCCGTCGCCAAATGTGGTTTCCAGACGTAAGGACGTCGACGCCGGCCTCGAGCAGCGCCTCCACCCCACGTCGATCGACGCCCGCGCCAGCAGACACGTTCTCGCAATTCGCGATGACGAAGGACGCCTGTTCACGACTGGCAATGCGCGGCAGTTGGCGTTGTACCGCTTTTCTCCCAGGCTTTCCAAAGACATCCCCCAGAAAGAGCACTCGGACGTTGCCGGGGCCGACCAGCTCGGTCACCGCGCCACGTCGGTCGCACGCGTCTCACGAATGACCGTCACCTTGATCTGTCCTGGATACGCCATCTCGCTCTCGATCTTGCGGGCGACATCGCGCGCCAATGCCTGCACCCGGTCATCGCGAACCGACTTGGGCTCCACGATGATTCGCAGCTCGCGGCCAGCCTGCACGGCGAATGACTTCTCAACACCTGCGAAGGAATTGCTGATCCGCTCGAGCTCCTCAAGACGCCGCACGTAGCTCTCGAGCATCTCGCGGCGAGCTCCCGGGCGAGCCCCCGACACCGCATCGGCGGCGTCGACGAGAGGAGCGAGAATGGTCTCGGCCTTGACTTCTTCGTGGTGCGCAGCGATCGCATTGACGATCTTGGCGGACTCACCGTACTTCCGCGCCACGTCGGCTCCGATCACCGCATGCGACCCTTCGACCTCGTGGGTGAGCGCCTTGCCGATGTCGTGCAGAAGACCGGCGCGGCGAGCCTGCTTTTCGTTGAGACCAAGCTCAGCCGCCATGGCACCGCAAATGAAGGCGCACTCGATCGAGTGCATGAGGACGTTCTGAGCGTAGCTGTAGCGGTACTTGAGCATGCCGACGAGCTTGACGATCTCAGGATGGACCCCATGGATTCCCACCTCGAAGATCGCCTTTTGCCCCGCCTCCCGCACACTCTCCTCGATCTCCTGCTCCGCTTTGCGGACGACTTCTTCGATGCGCCCGGGGTGGATACGACCGTCGGCAAGGAGCTTCTCCAATGCGATCCGTGCGATCTCACGCCGAATCGGATTGTGGCACGAAACGATGACCGTCTCGGGCGTGTCGTCGACGATCAAATCGACTCCCGTGGCCGCTTCGATCGCCCGGATGTTGCGCCCTTCACGCCCAATGATTCGCCCCTTCATGTCATCGCTGGGCAGGTGAACGCTCGACACCGTTCGTTCCGCCACGAAATCGCCGGCGAGTCGCTCAATGGCGATGCTGAGCACCTTCTTCGCGCGGCGTTCGGCCTCGCTGCGCGCCTCCTCCTCGATCGCGCGCACGTGCTTGGCTCCCTCGTGGCGGGCTTCCTCGACGAGGTCGTCGATCAGACGCTGCCTGGCCTCCTCGGCTGAGAGCTGCGAGAGCTGTTCGAGTTCGCTGCGACGATTGGCGACAAGCTCTTCGCCGGCGCGCTCCAGTTCCCGTAGGCGCTCTTCACGACGCGATTGCGTCGATTCCGCCTTTGTCAGTTCCGCTTCGCGACGCTCGATCTGCTCGGCCCTGCGGTCCAGCGACTCATCTCTCGCCGCCATACGCCGCTCGATCTGCTGCGATTCGCGACGTCGCTCGCGCAACTCCTTCTCCGACTCGGTGCGCAACTGGAGGAGGGTCTCCTTCGCTCGAATCTCCGCTTCGCGCTTGATGCTCTCTGCTTCGGCCTGTGCTTCACGGACGATCCGCTTGGCCGTTTCCTCCGCCTGGCTCGCCTTGTTGGCGTCGGAGCGACGCCGTAGTTGGTCCACGAGGATCGCGAACACGGCGGAAAGGACCACGACGGCCAATCCGCCAACCAGATACTGGGTCATGAATTCTCCGATTCTTGCCCCACCCTCCCGCTGCGGCTGCCCTCGGTTGTCGGCCGAAACAGCATCGATGGAAGACAGCACTGGCCGCGGGTCCGGCCACGTCGACCTGCGGCGTGGCGGCCGCGCACGGGTGGGGTGGGCTCGTGCTACGGGCCTGGGGCCCGAATCCCCCGCTGTCGACGCGGCCAACACGGTCGGCGCGCCGCCAGGGAGGCATGCTGAGGTAGAAATGGAAGGACGCGAAGAGCGCGATCAGCCATGAAGCGACGCTACGCGAGGGCCCATCCATCATGCCCCCACGTCGGTTTCGATCAGCTTCGATAGACGTTGGATGCTCTCGTCGAGGGCATCCACCTGGCTTTGTAACTTCGCGAGTTCACTGCCGATATTGAGCGCGGCCAGCAAGGCCAACTGCAGCGTCGAGGCGCCCACGTGGGCGCTGACGAGTCGTCGCATCTGGTCGTCGACGAGCTTGGCGACATCGCGTACGTGGCCGGCTCCGTCGGAACTCGCCACGGTGAACCGCTGCCCCAAGATTTCGACCTCTACCGGCTCTTTCATGCCTACGGATGCCGGCTTCGGTCCGCCGTAGTCTACTTCAGATTCAGTCCCTCGAGTTGTTTGAGGACTCGATCGAGACGGGAACGGATTTCGTCACGCTCCTTCTCGAACTGCTTGAGACGACCAGCGGCCTCCGCCAATTGCTTTTCCTGCTCCGTGTTCGCCTGCTGCAAGTCCATGCAGCTCTGCTGAAGGCGCTGATGCAGCTTGACGAACTCACCGAGCTTGTTTTCCAGTAATTTCAGATTTTCCAAGGACATAGTTGCACTACAACGGCTGGGTCATAGCGAAGCGGCCGAGCTACTGTCAATCAGCGTCGGCCGCGGCCGCTTGCTTGAGCACGGCAGCGACGAACTCGGAGGATACGAACTCGGCGAAGTCCGCCACCCGCTCGCCGAATCCGACGAACCGGATCGGCAGGCCGACCTCCGAGCGGATGGACAAGACCGCTCCACCCTTCGCGGTACCGTCCAACTTGGTCAGAATCACTCCGGTCAATTCGAGTGCCTCGCCGAAGGCCTGCGCCTGACGCACCGCGTTCTGGCCGGTGTTTGCGTCGATGACCAGCAGGCTCTCGTGCGGCGCGCCCGGAATCTGCTTCCCCAGCGTGCGCGAAATCTTCTGAAGCTCGGCCACGAGGTTCGCCTTGACGTGGAGACGCCCAGCGGTGTCGACGATCATCACGTCCGCCCCGCACGCTCGCGACGCCTGGATGCCGTCGTAGACGACCGAGGCGGGGTCAGTTCCCTCGGTGTCTCGATGCACGACCTCGCAGCCGATCCGCTCGCCCCAGCGGACGAGTTGCTGCGCCGCTGCTGCACGAAACGTGTCGGCAGCGACGAGAATCACTCGCCGCCCCTGCTGCTGATGCCACTGGGCGAGCTTGGCGACACTCGTCGTCTTGCCAACCCCATTCACGCCCGACACGAGGATGACGTGCTGTGGCGTCGCCATCGCGGGCTGCGGGTCAGCCGCCAGGATCGCTCGCATTTCCTCCGCCAGCATGGACATGGCCGCGTCTTCGGGTGCGTCCGTAGCGAGCTTGCCGCGCAATCGACCGAGCAGGCGTTCGGTCGATCGCACGCCGACATCGGCCTTGAGGAGCACCTCCTCCAGAGCTTCGATTCGCGCATCCGATGCGGCATCGACTCGCAATGCCGCCCGCAATCTCGTCGCAAGGCCGCGCGCCGCATCCGTGAGCGGCTGTCGCGGCGGCAGCTCTCCTTGGACGGCGAACTCGCCTGCCGCGCGCAGAACCGCCGGGCCCCGTACGCGCCGATGTAGCTCGAGAACGACTACCAGAGCCGCGATCACCGACCATGCAACCAGCAGGAGGAGCGCACCCTGGTCCATCAACTGCCCCTCACGCGGCCGCGACCGAGATGATCTTCGAGATTCCCGGCTCCTCCATCGTCACGCCGTAGAGCGCATTTGCCGCCTCCATGGTCCGCTTGTTGTGCGTGATGACGATGAACTGCGAGCGCTCGCTCATCTCGCGAACCAACCCCGAGAACCGACCAATGTTGGCGTCATCGAGTGGCGCATCCACCTCGTCCAGGAAGCAGAATGGCGTCGGATTGATCATGAAAAGCGAGAAAATGAGGCTGACGGCGACCAGAGCCTTTTCGCCACCGGAGAGCAGCGTGATGCTGTCGAGCCGCTTGCCGGGAGGCCGCACGACGATTTCGACGCCCGACTCGAGCAGGTTGTGCTCGTCGGTCAACACCAGCCGCGCCTCACCGCCCCGAAACAAGCGCGGCAGAATCTCCTGGAATTGCTCGTTGACCGCGGC
>CALJUJ010000272.1 GCA_937975525.1 uncultured bacterium | reverse complement strand
TCTGGGGCACGTACGCGCTCGGTTTCTCGCACTACCTGCTCGCACTCGGCTACGCGGGGAGGCCGGCGCGTGAGCTTCTGCGGTCGGCATCGGCGCCGTTGGCCTTCATCGCCGTGTTCGGTCTCGTCACCGGACTCTACCTCCTCGCGTTCCCACTGATCGCCTACTTCGGTCTGCATCATGCCTGGAACGAGGCGTACCTGCGCCGCGACGGTGGTCCGAAGGAGGGTGTCTCAGGCGTTTCGCTGGCAGCCTCGGCGCTGCACCTGCTGGGATACGCCGTCGTGATGCGTACGGAGCTGGCACTGCGCGATGCGGCGCTCGGTGCCGTTTGTGCCGGACTCGTCTGCTCCTATCTCTGGTTCGCCTGGCAGCTGCGCCTCGGCAACGCGACGTTGCGTTGGCCGCGAGTCGCCCCGGAGGTGGGAACGACCGCGTTGGTCGTGGCCTCGCTGTGGGTCGACCTGACCTTCCTACAGTTCGTCTTCTACCACTTCGTCGTCTGGGCGCTGTTGCCGCTCGCCCGCCCGCCCGTGGCAGGAGCTTCCGGCCGATTGCGCTACCTCGGATGGACGGCGGTGACGTGCATCGGCGCGCTGCTGCTCTCGCCTCTGGGGCCCGACGGTCTGCGCATGCGGAGCATCACGTACTCCGAGCAGTTCCTGCTGTGGTCGTACATCCACATCACGATGTCGATGGCTCTATCCGACGCGCACCCTCGCTGGCTCGTCGAGCTGTTTCGTGGACCGAGGGCCGCGGGCGCCGGCGCACGGGTGCACGTCGCGCGCTAGCCTGCCTGCTGCACCGGACGTTGGGAGATCGCAGCCGAGGACTGATGAAGTGCGCGGACTAAGCGGGCTCGCGACGGCGCGTGACGAACAATCCGCCGAGCGCGAGAAGCGCCAGCGCGAGTGCTGCGAGCGCGACGTTCGACAGGGTCGGAGCGTTGGAAGCCGGTGTCTCGGGCAGGCAGCCGCCCAAAGCCCATACTTCGTCGGCGAACTCGGTTCCGGGGCTACAGTCGCTTCCTCGAGCACCCGCTAGAGCGATGGCGAATGAGATCGGATTCGATGAGCCGGAGTCCGGGACGACGGCGCTGAACGAGGTCGTCGCCTGTGCACCCGCGGCAATCGGGGGAAACTCGCATACGAAGGCGAGCCCCTCGGTGAACTCTGGCAGGCTTACGCCCAGTGGCTCGCAGGTCGGCGTCACGATCGCACCGTTGCTGATTGCACTGTTTCCGGCCAGCGCCTCTCCCGCGCTGCTGCGTACCTGGTCGGCAACGGACTCGATGGCCGTTTCGCCGAGGACCTCGTCGAAGCACGACGCGTCCGTGCACGCGGTCAGCGCACGGCACGCTTCGGCACCACCGTCGTCCGCGGACGGCGAGAAAGCGAACAGAAAAAAGGTCAGGGGTGCGCCGGGACCGGCGATGGGCAAGTCCACGTCGTCCGCCGTCGAGCAGGCGGTCTCGTTCTCGATGGCAACCGTCCAGGTGACGGTCTCGCCCGGCATGGGCGTTTCGTCATCGACATTCACGGTCAGATCGAGCCCGCGCCCACACCCGGCAGCGCCGAAGAGCAGCGAGGTGGCAATCCAAAGCAGCAGCCAGGTGCGAGTGCGCGTCATTCTGTTCCCCCGATTCCGTAGATCGCTACGCGGTATCTCACGCTTGGCCTTGCCTTTCAACGTACGCTCGCTGCGCTCGCGTCCCCATGCATACGAGACGACGCTGTCGCTCGCGCGGCCCCGCGCATCTGGCTTGGGGTCGCCATTCGCGGTAGGCGAGAGCCATGAATCCGAACACGGCCCTCGTCACCGGCGGTAACTCGGGCATCGGCTTCG
>CALJUJ010000271.1 GCA_937975525.1 uncultured bacterium | reverse complement strand
ATGCGGTGCGACTATGCGCAGATTCCGCAGCCGCGGGCGAGCACCCGGTCGAGGCCGACCGCGCAGCGACGACGGCTCGCTCCAACCCGAGACCGACGCGAACCACCGGCACGACGACCTCCCTGGCGATGCACGGTGTAGTTGAAAGCCCGGTCTGTTTTGCTATTAAGCGGCGGCGCGTAACGGATCGAGGAGGGTGCACCTCTACGTTTCGTTGCTCACCGGATACAGTTCGAGAAAGGGGGTTGACCATCAACATGCCAAAACCCAAAGAGATTCTCGAGGCGCACGCGCAGCGGCGGCGGGAGTTCTTGAAGAGCAGCGCCGCCCACGCCGCGGCGGCCCCGGCCGTCATCCTGCTTCTGCAGTCCGGCGCCAAACCCGCCTTCGCCAACGGCTACGGCGGTGGAGGCACGACGACGTCTACGGTAGTATCGATGAATACGACCAGGCCCCCCGCGCCGACGACCTCTCCCCCAGGGTGACCATCGCTCCTCCGTGAACGATGACCGTGTGCCTGAGGTTGGCATACGGACGGAGGAACAGGACCGAGCCCGATGGATGTCTCGGGTCCTAGCCGAAGCAGTCTTGCGTACAGCAGGCAACCGCCGGTGACCGGCATCGTCGTGCTGGCCACGGGCGCCTACTTTCTGCTGGGCCTGCGGCTGGTCAAGGGGTTCCGCCGGTACTTCCGCGGCTCGGGGCGGGTCGTGTTCTATTTCCATTCAGACAACGATCCCACGCCCTACCTTCCGGCGAACAGCGAAGTTCGCCACGTGCATACGGCCCACCGAGCCTGGCCATCCGTTGCCAAGTCCAAGTACCGCTGCATCTTGGCGGCCGAAGCGCAGATGCGAGCGGACGGCGTCGAGCAGGTTTGCTACATCGATGCCGACTCCAACTTCTGTTCGGAGTTCAGCGACGACTGGCTGCCTCCGGTCGATCTCTTCGGGGCGCAGCACTTCTGCAACGCGTACGAAGACTACGGTCACCCGACGTTCGAGACCAATCCCGCCAGCGCAGCCTGCCTGAACGTAGGTCGCGAAACCGAAGGCTTGCTCTACTACTACGGCTGCATCTGGGGCGGGCAGATCGACGTGCTGCTCGGCTTGTGCCGGGTCTGCAAGGCCATGACGGACCGAGATGAAGCGCAGGGGCTGCACGCGGTCTGGGACGACGAGAGCTACCTCAACAAGTATCTACACGACTGCCGAAGTCCCGATGCGGTGATCCTCGATCGGGCGCTACCGTTCGCCGTGAGCGACAAGGGCGGCATGGAGGGAACCAGCCGCAGCTTGTCGTTCGACCTCCGGGAGCACCACGAGGCCCTGCTGGCTTGCCGGAACCAACCGATCTCGCTGCGCGCGGGCAAGGTAGTTCCTTCACCGGACGCGGTGGCGCCGGCGTTGGGAATCGACGACCCATCGACTCTTCCCTTGCGGATCCTGCCGCCCGCGCTGGACTCAATCGCGGCGGACCCGGCAGCCGTTGAGGATCTCGGGACGGGACGGCGCCCCGAGTCGCTCTCCGTCCTGTGCACGCTGTGCAGGCCGGGCGGCAGCCGCGAGGAAGTCATCGACGCCGTGGCCGGCCTGCACACAGAGGGCCAATGGCAGTCGTTGATCGCAATCGCCATCGAACACGACGTGGCGCCGCTGCTGGCCTTCCGCCTGATCGACCGGGTACCCGACGAGCTTCCCGCCCCGCTGCGAAAAGGTCTCGAGATCTATCTCGAGGGCGAACGCCTCAGCGGCATTGCCGCGGCCGACCAGCTAGGCGTGTGGCTGCAAGAACTCGCGGCCGCCGGCATCGATGCGATGCGCTACAAGGGCCCTCGCCTCGCACGAGACCTCCATGGTGCGCCCGGGCTACGCAGCAGCCTCGACCTGGACGTGCTGTTGCCGCGCGACCGAATCGACGACGCCCTGCGAGGCCTCACCGAACGCGGCTTCACGATGCGCATGGGACGGCGCAGGATCGCCCGCCAACGGGTCACCGGCTACGAATACCTCTTGTTCCATCCCGAGCTCATGCCAGTCGAGCCGCATTGGGCGCTGACGTCGCATCATCAGGCATTCGAAATCGACTACGCCGCGCTCTGGCGGGAATCGCACGCGGGCGAGTTCGAGGGCGTCCCGTGCCGCATACCCTCGGTCGAGTGGGAGGTCCTGTTGCTCTGCCTGCATGGCGGCAAGCACCAGTGGTACCGGCTCAAGTGGCTGTGCGACCTGACGGCGTTGATTGTGGCGCGCCCGGACTTGAACTGGCGCACGCTGCAGGTACTGGCCGCGCGCCAGGGCTGCAGCCGTGTGTTGCACCTGGGCCTGCTGTTGGCGCAGCGGATGCTGGGCCTGGTCGTTCCGGACTCGATCGCCGCCGAAGTCGCGAACGATCGCGGAGCGCGTTTGCTCGCCGACCATGTCGTGCGGCGCATGCACCGGGGCTGCACCCACCATCCGACCGACGCCGAACAAAGGCGCTACCTCTGGCGACTGCGCGAACGTCGACGCGACCGCATTCGCTATGCCTTCCGCAGAATCTTCGTGCCGCGCCCGGAACACTACGACCTCGTGCCGCTCCCGGCCGTCCTCGAGTGGGCCTACTACCCGTTGAAGCTGATCGTGGACTACGCGCTGAGGCCGCTGCACCCGGTGCTGCGGCCTTGGTACCGGCGTCATTGGTCACGACCGACTCTGGAAGGATAGTCCGATGCCGGCATTCGATTGCTTCGACGAGATCCGCTGCATCCATCGAGCGAACCTACCCGGGGTCCGCACGAAGATGGAGGCGCGCTTCGCGAAACTCGGCATTGCGGACCGGGTGCGGGCACACACCGCCGTCTCGACGCCCGGCAACCCGGCCGTCAGCCAGGTACTGTCGCACCGCCAGCTCATCGCGGAGGCGCAGGCCGCGGGTCGTCACTCAGTGCTCGTCTTCGAGCAGGACGTCCTCTTTCTCGACCGCAGCTGCGCGGTGATCCAGGCAGCTGCGGGCGAGCTCGACCGCGTCGAATGGCGGACTTGTCGTCTCGGCGGCGTACCGAGGACCGGCGAGCTGCTCGCGCGCCCCGGCCTCACCCACTGGCGCACGGGCGATTGCTTCGGCTTCGTGCATGCCCTTGCTCACCACCAACGTGTGTTCGAGAAGATCCTCGCCGACGTCCCCGCGGATTTCGACGGCGTCCACAACTGGCTGCAATCCGCGTCGTCGCTCGAGACCTACTTCGCGACGCTGGCCGACAACATCGTGCTCGTCCCCAGAATCGCGACGTTGGCTTCGCTTTTGCCCTATGAGGATCCAGCCGACCATGCCTCGTTCACCATCTGACGTCGCCCACGAGCCGCGCATCTTCGTTCACATCCCCAGCTACCGCGATCGCGAGTGCCAATGGACCGTCAAGGACCTGTTCGAGAAGGCCAAGCGTCCGGATCGCATCTTCGTGGGGATTTGCTGGCAAACACTTCCCGAGGAAGATGAGGACTGCTTCCTCGTACGTGCACGGCCGGATCAGGTGCGCGAGCTACACTTCCATATCCGTGAAGCGAGGGGGTTGGGCTGGGCGCGCCAGCATGCTCGGAGCCTTTGGCAGGGCGAGGAGTACAGCCTGCAGATCGACAGTCACATGCGCTTCGTGCCCGATTGGGACGAACGAATGCTCGGGATGCTGGCCGCCTGCGACTCCCCCGACCCCGTCCTGTCGATCTATCCGCCGGGCTACACCCCACCCGACAATCTGCCGCAACCAGGCCGCCCGCACGTCCAGTGCTTTCGGCGCTTCCTGCCGGGAAGCGTCCTCGAGATGGGGTGCGAGCCGGTGCCGGAGAACGTCGAAGTCGGACACCCCCTCCCCACTGCGGCCGTGGCGGGAGGGTTCATCTTCGGCTCTTCGCGCCTTCTGCGCGACGTGCCGTTCGACGAACAAATCTACTTCAATGGCGAAGAACCCAGCCTGGCGATGCGCATTTGGACACACGGATTCGACATGTTCTCGCCGCACGAAACGGTCATCTACCACTACTACAATCGGGTGGAATCCTCGCGCCATTGGAACGACTCCGCCGACAGCGCTGAGCTGCACGCACGCACGATGCAGCGCATGAAGGCCCTCTGCGAACCCGACAGCTGTAGCCCCGAGGAGGTGGCCGCACTGGGCGAATTCGGGCTCGGCACACGGCGCAGCCTCGCCGAGTACGAAGCGTTCGGCGGCGTGAGCTTTTCGGGCCGCTGCCTGACCGAATGGGCCCGCCGTTTCCCTTTCGTCCGGCGAGGATCCCCTACGGAGGACCTTCGACTCGACCCCGCTTGGCGACCGGCGCCGGGCCTGGAGTTGTTCATCCTCGACGACACGGGGTTCTTGTTTTCGAGCGCCACTGGCGAGTTCTATCGACTCAACGAGGCGGCGACGCTGCTGTGGTGCATGCTGATGGAAGGTGCCGCACCCCCCGACTGGCCCTCGGTCGCCGAAGGCCTGGCTCAACGACGTGGCCTGAGCCTGGACTCCGCACGAGAAGAGCTCGCTCGAGTGGCGAATCAGTGGCGGAGCCAGGGTGTGCTCATCGACGCCGGCAGCCCACCCGACGATCCACCGGCACCCACCGCCCCTCCCGCCCGACCCGCTCCGCCGCCGCGCTTCGACGCCCCGTACTACCGTTTCAGCGAACGCTTCTATCGCCTCCTGGGCGTGACGTTCAGGGTCCGCTACAGCGACGCATCGCTGGAACAGTACGTCCACCCGGTGCTTGCGAACCTCGAAGCCGAGTCACCATCCACCGCCGACCACACGATCACCGCAGCTCGTATCCAGAGCTTCTTCTACGTCTATTCGAAGAACGAGCAGCGGTTGGTGACGACGTCGCTGCTCCAGGTCGCACCGCGACTGAAGTTCACGCTACTCGATGAGGCGATACGACGACAAGATCACATCCTGCATCTGCACTCGGGCGCCTTGGTCCGCAAGGGTCGGCTCGTGTTGTTGCCCGGACCAAGTGGGTCCGGGAAGACGTCGCTCGTGGCGCGGCTGATGGCTGCAGGCTGCACCTACTTCTCGGATGAAGTGGTCCTCCTCGATTCCGTGACGGGCCTCGTGCGGCCGGTGCCGCTGAGCCTGTGCATCAAGGCGGGCGGCGAAGGCATGCTGGCCCCGTACTTCCCCGACCTGTCGACCCTGCCGCTGCACCACCGCGAGGACGACAAGGAGGTCCGATACCTGCCGCCCTCGGCCGCGTCCCGTGCCGCTCCCGATGCCGGCGAGACTCCAGCGCTCCTGATCTTCCCCCGCTACCGCCCCGGAGCGCCGCTCGAGCTTCGGCCCGTGACACGTTCAGCAGCCCTCGGCCGTCTGCTCGACGAGTGTGTCGGCATCCCCAAGCCGTTTGACCTGGACCGAGCGGCAACGCTCGTGAACACGGTCGAACACCTCGAATGTTGGGAGATGGTTGGCAGCGATCTGGACGCTTCCGCGCGGGCGATTCTGCAGCTGTGCGGCGGGGCCAACGATCTCACCATCGAATCCACCCCCGAAGGCCAGGTGTGGCGCCCGCCCCCATGACGTCGGCGTTCGGGCGAGCCCCGTTGGGGCCGTCTGCAGCCGGGTCGTCGCCAACAGGCTCCTGCAGGCGTCCGTTTGTCCGGAGCCGGCGCCCTCAGTAGTCTTCGAGCATGGCGTTGCCACGCCACGTCGTTCGAACGCGGGCGCCGCAAGGCCCCGGCGGTTCGGCTCGCTGCACGACCGACCCTGAGGTCGTCGCCAGCTTCCTCCAGGACGCTGCTCATACCCCGGGAGGACGCGCCTCAGGCGTATGCCTTCCCGCGAGCGAGAGGCAGCTCGCCGACGTCGTGGCCGGTGCTCCTGCGCTGCTCTGTGTCGGTGCACAGTCCTCGCTCACCGGCGGCGCGACACCCTGCGGCGCCCGCGTCGTCTCGACCGCGAACCTCGCGTCCATCGATTCGGTACAATGTGATCGCGCCGTCGTCGGCCCCGGCCTGGTCCTGCGCGACCTGACCGCTGCACTCGCCGACCGGAATTTGTGGTACCCGCCCGTGCCGACCTACG
>CALJUJ010000270.1 GCA_937975525.1 uncultured bacterium | reverse complement strand
GGCGGGGCTGCGGGGCATGAGCTTGCCACCCGCCGAGACGGCGGGCGCTACAGAGCTGGGCGATGGCATCCGCGGCGAGTGCCCTTCGCTGTAGCGTCCGCCGTCCCGGCGGAAGGGCGGCGGTGCGGCGAGGCATGAGCAGGACACGCGCCGAGACGGCGGGCGCTACAGCGCACGACGATGGCGTCAGCGCCATCGCAGGTCCGCCGTTCTCCGGGGATTGACGAAGGCGAAAATTTGGCGAAAGTAGGAGGCGTGGCTGCCTCCACCTCACAGCCCGCCTCGGCGGCGGCGCGCCTGGCCGAGCTCGACCTGCCCGGGAACGTCCATCTCGGTCGGACCGTGCTCGAGCCGGTGCGCCGTCTGCCGAGCGACGTCGCCGCCATCGACGCCCTGCTCGCCGGTGGCTGGCCGCGCGGGCGCGTCAGCGAGATCGTCGGCCGCCGCTCCTGCGGCAAGACGGCGCTGCTGCTCGCCAGCCTCGCCGCCGCCACCGGGCGCGGCGAGGTCGTCGCTTGCGTCGACGTCGCCGACGCCCTGCACCCCGAATCGTTGCGGGGCGCCGGCGTCGACCTCGCTCGCTTGCTCTGGGTCCGTCCCCCCGCCGGCGCCGCCGCCCTGCGCTGCGCCGAGATCGTTCTCCAGGCCGGCGGCTTCGGGGTCGTCGTCGTCGACTTCGGCGATACCCTGCCGCCACGCCCTCGCGGTTACGGCTGGCCGCGCATCGCTCGTGCCACCGAACGCTCGCAAGCCGCCTGCGTCGTGGTCGCCCCGCGGTCGCTGGCGGGCAGTTGCTCGGCGCTGGCGCTGGCGCTGGCGCCTCGTCGCGTACGTTGGCAGCCCGGCGGCTGGTCGTTGCTCGACGGTCTCGACGCCCGCGTGCAGGTGGTGCGCAACAAGCTCGGTGCCCCCGGCGGCACGGCGGCGCTGTGCGTCGGCGTCCGCTGATCTCGACTTGCGGCGGTGCGCTACGCCTGCCTCTACGTCCCGTCCCTACCGCTCGCGGCCCTGCTGCGCGCCGAGCCCGACCTGCACGGTCTCGCCGTGGCGGTCGTCGATGCGCCCGGGCCGCGCGGGCGTGTGCTCGCGGCGTCGCCCGAGGCCGAGCGCGGCGGTGTGGTCGCCGGCGCCACGGCGGCGCAGGCGCAGGCGCGTCTCGGCGGGATCGAGCTGCGCACGGTGGCGTCCGATCTGCTGCGTGCGGCACGGGCCGCTCTGTGCGACGTGGCCGAATCGTTCTCGCCGCGGGTCGAGGATTCCGCGGCGGGCCTCGCCTACTTCGACGCCTCCGGGCTGCACTCGTCTTTCGCGACCGAGGAAGAGATCGCGCGGGCGGCGGCGCGACGCGCCGAGGCGCTCGGCTTGCCGGCGCAGGTCGGTATCGCCGGCTCGAAGACGGCGGCGCATTTGGCGGCGCGCGACGGCGCCGGCGTCGCCGTCATCCCTCCCGGCGAGGAATGGAGCTTTCTGGCGCCGGTGTCGGTCGAGCTGCTCGAGCCGAGCGCGGCGTTGGCGACTACCTTGCGACGCTGGGGCATCCGCACCATCGGCGAGCTGGCGGGGTTGCCTGCGGCGGCGCTGACGACGCGGCTCGGGCCGGAGGGCAAGCGGCTCGTGGCGCTGGCTCGCGGCGACGACCCGTATCCATTGCAGCCGCGGCCGGCGCCTTTGCATTTCGAGGAGGGGGCCGATCTCGACTACGGCATCGAGTCGCTCGAGCCGTTGTTGTTCGTGCTGCGCGGCCTCCTCGACCGACTGTTGGCGCGTCTCGAGGTGCGCGGGCTTGTGTGTGGCGACGTACGCCTGTCGCTGCGGTTGGCGTCGCGCGCCCGCGATGACCGTACCGTTGCGGTGGCGGCGCCCAGCAACGACCGCAAGGCGCTGCTCGCCCTGTTGCGCCTGCACTTCGAAGGGCGTCCGCCGCCGGCGGCGATCGTCGCGCTGCGCCTGCAGGCACTTCCGGAGCGCCTGCGCCAGGCGCAGCTCGACCTCTTCCGGCCGAGCGGTCCGGCGCCGGCGCAGTTGGCGACGACG
Organism: uncultured bacterium; assembly: GCA_937975525.1. Lineage (GTDB taxonomy): Bacteria > Desulfobacterota > Binatia > HRBIN30 > HRBIN30 > CALJUJ01. The sequence goes on along the minus strand of CALJUJ010000270.1, from coordinate 2,899 downwards.
CTGGCGCGACTGACGGCGATCTGCGGCGCCGACCGCGTCGGTGCGCCGGGGACGGTGGACGAGCACCGCCCCGACGCCTATCGCGTCGGGCAGTTCGTGGTGGGAGAAGCGGCCGCAGGGTATCCGGCGTCTGCGTCCCGAGCGCTCCCGGCCGCAGGCGCGAGCACGCCGAGCTCGGCGTGCTGCGTGCTGGCGTTGCGCGCCTACCGCCCGCCCCGCGAGGTGGAGGTGCTGTGCCACCGCGACCGTCCTCAGCTGGTGCGCGGCGAAGACGTCAGCGGCCGTGTCGTCCACGCCGCCGGCCCCTGGCGTCACCACGGCCACTGGTGGGACTCGAGCCGTTACGCCCGCGATTACTACGACGCCCAGCTCAGCGACGGCGGCGTCTATCGAATGTACTGCGATTTGGAGACTTCACGGTGGTTCCTCGAAGGATCGTACGACTGATCGCGCTCTCGCAGGAGAGCACCGGGGGGCGCCCGCCGGCGCGTCCTCGCGCCTAGGCATGCACGAGAGCGACTACGTCGAGCTGCGGGCGCGCAGCGCCTTCAGCTTCCTCCGCGGCGCCGCGTCGCCGGAAGATCTGGTGGCCCGGGCGGCAGCGCTCGACCACCCGGTGCTCGCGCTCGGCGACCGCGATGGCCTCTACGGTGCGCCACGCTTTCACCAGGCTGCCACCGCTGCCGGCGTGCGCGCGCTCATCGGCGCCGAGGTGCGCGTCGCCGCCGCTGCCGATGCGCCGGCCGCTTGCCTCTACGTGCTCGCCGCCAGCCGTCAGGGATATCGCCATCTGTGTCGCGTCCTCACCGATGCCAAGCTGCGCAGCGCCAAGGGCGAGGGGTCGGCGTTCTGGGACGACTTCGACGGTCGCAGCGACGGCCTCATCTGCCTCGCCGGTGGGCCGCAGGGGCCGCTGGTCCGCGGTCCGCAGGCGCTGCCGCGCCTGCAACGTCTCTTCCCCGGGCGCCTCTACGTCGATTTGCAACGTCATCTCGACCCGGTCCAGGAGCGCCGCAACCGCTATCTGATCGATCTCGCCCGGGCCCATCGCCTGCCGCTGCTCGCCAGCAACGACGTCGCCTTCGCCGAGCGTTGCCAACGACCTCTGCTGGAGGTGCTCACCTGCATCCGCGAGAAGACCCAGCTCGACGCGGCCGGCCGCCGGCTCGAGCGCAACGCCGAGCGTTTTCTGCGGCCGGCGCGCGACATGGCGGCGCTGTTCCGCGACCTCCCCGAGGCGCTCGCCCATACCCGCCAGGTCGCCGAGCGTTGCGAGTTCACGCTCGCCGATCTCGGCTATCGCTTCCCCGAGTACCCGCTGCCGCCAGGCGAGACGCCGATCGGCCACCTGCGCGCGCTCACCTACCAGGGGGCGCGAGGCCGCTACGGGCGTCTGAACGCGCGCGTCCGCCGCCAGCTCGAGCACGAGCTGCAGGTCATCGGCAAGCTCGACCTCGCCGGCTACTTCCTCATCGTCTGGGACATCGTCCGCTTCTGCCGCGAGCAGGGCATCCTCGCCCAGGGCCGGGGGTCGGCGGCGAACTCGGCGGTCTGTTACGCGCTCGGCATCACCGCGGTGGACGCCGTCGGCATGGAGCTGCTGTTCGAGCGCTTCCTGTCCGAAGAGCGCGGCGAGTGGCCCGACATCGACATCGACCTGCCCAGCGGCGCGCAGCGCGAGCGCGTCATCCAGTACGTCTACCAGCGCTACGGCGAACGCGGTGCGGCGATGACCGCGAACGTCGTCACCTACCGCACCCGCAGCGCCGTGCGCGAGGTGGGCAAGGCCCTCGGCTTCTCGCTCGATCAGGTCGCCCGGCTGTCGCAGCTCTTGCGCCGTTTCGAGTTCCGCGACGGCAGCGACGAGCTCGCCGCCCAGCTGCGCGCCGGCGGGGTCGACCCGGAGGCGCCCCGGGTCGGTTTGCTCGTCGATCTCGTCGGCCGCGTCCAGCACCTGCCGCGCCATCTCGGCCAACATTCCGGGGGGATGGTGATCGCCGCCGGACGTCTCGACGACGTCGTGCCATTGGAGCCGGCGAGCATGCCGGGGCGCGTCGTCGTGCAGTGGGACAAGGACGACTGCGCCGACCTCGGCATCATCAAGGTCGATCTGCTCGGCCTCGGCATGATGGCGGTGCTCGAGGACGCGATCCCGCTGATCCGCGAGCACGAGGGCGTCGAGATCGATCTCGCTCGGCTACCGCCGGACGATGCGAAGACCTATGCGATGTTGCGCCGTGCCGATACCGTAGGCGTGTTCCAGGTGGAGAGTCGCGCGCAGATGGCGACCCTGCCGCGGCTGAAGCCCGAGCGGTTCTACGATCTCGTCGTCGAGGTGGCGCTGATCCGGCCGGGGCCGATCGTCGGCCAGATGGTGCATCCGTACCTGAACCGCCGCAACGGACGCGAGCCGGTGACGTTCGCTCATCCAGCCCTGAAGCCGATCCTCGCGCGCACCCTCGGCGTGCCGCTCTTCCAGGAGCAGCTGCTGCGTATGGCGATGGAGCTCGCCGGCTTCACCGGCGGTGAGGCCGAGGAGCTGCGCCGGGCGATGGGCTTCAAGCGCTCGACCGAGCGCATGGTCGACATCGAGGCGCGCCTGCGCGCCGGCATGGCCCGCCGCGGCATCGCGGCGGCGACCCAGGACGAAATCGTCCGCAGCATCACCTCCTTCGCCCTGTACGGCTTCCCCGAAAGCCACGCCGCCAGCTTCGCGCTCATCGCCTACGCTTCCGCCTACCTGCGCGCCCACCATCACGCCGCATTCGTCTGTGCGCTGCTGAACCACTGGCCGATGGGCTTCTACCACCCGGCGACGCTGGTGAAGGACGCCCAACGCCATGGCGTGCACGCGCTGCCCGTCGACGTCACCAGGTCGGCCTGGAGCTGCACCCTGGAG
>CALJUJ010000269.1 GCA_937975525.1 uncultured bacterium | reverse complement strand
AAGTGGCCGACGCAGTCGAGATGGTCGGATTCGAAGACTCCGAGCAGGGTGCCGTGGATCTGGCTCGCGCTCGGGACGATGCCGTCGCTGGTGCGGTCGTCGACGGATAGGCAGCCGACGTCGAGCCCCGCATCGCGATCGCGATCGTGCTTGCTCTGCAGCTCCGCGGCGCGCGCCGAGTAAGCGAATCCGGGGTCGCGCTCGGCAGCGAGCGCGCGGGCGACGCGGAACAGGACAGTATTGGCGTAGAGAATGGGGTCACTCGTGTCGATCAACCCCGTCGGCTGGTTGGTGCCGGTGACGATGCAGCCGTAGGCGACGTCCTTGCGATCGATCCACAGCGCATTCGCGAGATCGGTGCCCTCCTGGGTCAGGTTGCGCAGCGCGCCGACGTCGTTGCCGATGCGGTCGACGTAGCCGAGCGGCGCGAGCGGGTCGACGCCGAGCACCTGGCTGTCGATCCAGCTGAGAAACGGCAGGCGGCGGGTCACCGCGCCGAACACCTTGAGGCCGGCGGCACTCGCGTTGAGCCCGGTCGACAGCAGATCACGGAGCAACGGCGTCTGGACGCCGGCCGAGACGCTGCGCAGGACGGTGTCGAAGCTGAGCCGTACGGCGAGGCCGGCGATCGGCGTGCCGTAGAAGGGCGCGGCGACGCCCACCGCCGTGCGGACCCGTTCGAGGGCCCCGCTGTAGCGGGCATAGTCGTCGGCCGACATCGTGTCGTGCAGCCGCCCGCCCGGAACGAGTGAGCTTTCGGGGCTCAGAAGAAGCCGCAGGTCGAGACCGCCAGTGCTGTGACCGACGAGGTGGACCAAGGTGTCGTCGCGACCGTCGGTGCGTTTGGCGATCTCGTGAGCGAGCTTGGCAGCGCGCTGGCGGATGGTCCCCGCAGGCACCGTCGCTGTCGCATGGATCGTCGCCTCGATGCCGCGTGCAGCGAGCGCTTTCCCGAGTACGGGGGCGACGCCCAGGTAGTAGTCGAGCTCGCCCAGCTCGACGAAACCCAGGAACCCGGGGACCAGGTAGACCTCGGCCGTTCGTGCCATGGCGAACTACCTAGCACGAACGCGGCGCGCCAGCGCCTATTCGCAGTCGAGGACGAGCTCGGTGACCGCGTCGCCGCCGATGTGGCTGTTGAGCTCGGGCATGGCGCCGACGAGTCGCAAGCCGGACAGCTGGCCGGCATCCAGCGCTCCGCAGCCGACGCCGGCTCCTGGGCCGAGCACCGAAGTGAACGTCGTCGCCGCGACCCCCTCGCACGCCGGCGCCGGCGCGTTCGGGTCCGCCGCACGGGCGCAGTCGGCGTCGGTGAGGCAGTTCACGCCGGCGTTCGCGGAGGCGGCGCTGCACGAACCCTGGTCGCCGGCTCCGACGCGGGTCGCGACGGTCGTCGTCGCCGTGCCGGTGGTGAACGCGACCGTGAAGGGCTCACCCGGCTCGACGCGGTCGTCACGGGTGCAGGGAGTCAGGTCGTCTCCCGTCGCGTGAACGCACGCGTCGCCGCCGGCGGCGACGCAGGCGCCGTCGGCGGCGCACGGAGCGGGCCCGCTGCACCCGACGACGCAGCTGCCGAGCACGTCGCCGCCGGCGTCGACGCACAGGGCCGGCGGCAACCAGCTGAGCGAGAAGGTATTGAGGAGAACGCAATCGCCCGGTCCGCTGAATCCGGTCCAACTCGTGGTGGCGGCGCCGGCGTACGTCCCCGGCTGACAGGCGCGCGTGCTGGTTCCGAGACGGCATTGGCTCCCGGCGCAGGCTGCGTCGTCGCAGGCCGTTCCGGTCCCGGCGCATACGCATCCGGCTTCGCGCTTGGCGGCGGTGAGGTCGGCGCCACAATCGTCGCGACCGAGGCAGATCGCCCGCCGGCCGCTGCAATCCGTGGATGCGCTGCACGGTGCACCATCGTCGCTGCAGCTACCGTCGAGCAGGCCGGTGCACAGCCCGCGCTTGCCGCAGTCGGCGTCGCTGCGACAGCGCTGCACCTCGCAGCGGCCGTTGCCTTCGTCGCAATCCGCATCGGTCGCGCACGGATCTCCCTCGTCCTTGTTGCCCGGCGTACCGCCCTGGCACGTCGCTTCGGCGCAGAAGCCGAGATCGTCGTTGACGACGTGGTCGCGGCAGCTGGTGGGCTCGAAGGGCGTGAGTCCGCCGTCGCAGTCGCACCAGCCCTGGCCGCGAATCAGATCGAGGCAGACGGTGAAACCCGGCACGACGGGAAGCACCGGCGGCGGAGCGAAGGATCGGGCCGTGCGGGCGAGCAGCAGGCGGTTCGCCGCGCCGACGTCCACGGGAAACGCGTCGGCATGCTCCGGGGCGCGGCATACCGTGAGGGACAGCTGGCGGCCGCCGAGCGCGGCGGGGACGCCGTCCGGTTGCAACACGGCGCCCGACGCCGTCGACAGCTGGCAGGTGTGGGTGCGGCAGTCGGGCTGGCGCGCGGCGGCCATGGCGCAGAGATTGGGCCGGCAGGTGCCGCGGTTCTTCGCCGTGCAGCACGGTGCCGGGTCGCCCTCGCCGACGCAGTCGCGGGGACCGGTCGCGGCATTTGCGCCGTGGCAGTCGGTGAGCATGACGAGCTCGTCGAAAGCGGCCTGCGACGACGCGGAGACGGCGAGCTGCGAATCGTACGCCAGCTCGATGGTCTGCAGCGCGAGCGCTGCGGCGAAGAAATCCTGGCGCAGAACGCCCGGAGCGTTGCGCTGCGACTCCAGCAGCCCGAGCGTCTCGAGGTGGGAGCTGGTGCACGTCTCGCGGCCGGGCCGGAACAGCTTGGCAATCGACCCCGACAGCTTGTGGATGGCGCCCTTCCCGGGGCGGCCGCCGATGTTGTAGATCTTGGCCAGGCTCTTCTCGCACTTGTCGGCCGTCTTCGCGGAGACCCCGGCGCGCGTAGCGTCCTTGCGGACGGTCTCGACGCATTTCGCTAGCGCCTTGCCGGCCTGGGAGCGCAGCTTCTCGGTGGCCTTGGCGATCTTCTGGTGGCACTTGCCGATATCGGGCTTCGCTTCGGCGACTGGGGGCGCCGACCATGCATACGCGAGCACGATGAGGGCGAGGAAAGCGGTGGGCCGCGGGGCAGCGAGACGCATGTACATTCTCTCCTTTGCTGAGCTGGCACGCGCCTCGTGCGCACGCGCGAACGGGTCGTAGAGATCGTACGCAGGAGTCGTGCCGACCACACGACCGGCGCAATCGGCGCGTTTGCGCGCCGCCGAGGAGCGGTTCGCGGCAAGGGCTACCGGTGCGACGGTGAAGCCTTGCAATCCCTACACGCGCGGTTGAGGCCTCCGGCGCAGCTCGCCGCGACGCTACGGACCTTCACCTTCCCAACGGGTTTCCGGCGACGGGAAAGATGTGCGATAGCCCGGAGCTAACCGCGGTCGCGCTCAGCCACGACGTCGACCCGGAACCAATGGGGAGGAGTCCAGGGAATGCAGTTGCAGCCATTCTTGAAGGCCGGTCTCGGTGCGGTCGCGGTGCTCGTGGTGGGCGCGACGCCCGGAGCGGCCACCTACGAGCCGGTCGGCCAGCTCGACGTCTCGGGCATTCACATCGAGTTGCCGGCATCGTTGCGCTCGCGCATCGAGTCGGTCGAGCGGTTTCCCGTCGATCGCGACGGCACCGAGATCGACGGCGAGTTCGTCTGGCTTCCCGAGGCGCGCTTCGGGCTCGACGCCAGCGGCACCGTGCCGGGAGCGCCGCTGCGCTTCCACCTGGTGTACGAGCACGACGTGACGACCGGCAGCGGCGTCGGCGCACCCGATCTCGATGGGCAGCGGCTGCGCAACGGGCTGCGCAGCCATGCGGGGCTGCGCAAGGCTTTCCTGCGGCTCGACCTCGGCGAAACGTGGGTCGCGGCGGCCGGCTACATGATGAGCCACTGGGGGCTCGGCATGTTGGCCAACGACGGCGCTCACGGCTGGACGCCGGGGTCGGCCTACTTCGGCGACCCGCGTAGCGGCGACCGGGTGCTGCGCGCGTACGCCGGAACCCAGCCGTTGACCGACTACGGAATCGTCGTGCGCGTCGCCGTCGACAAGGTCGAGGACGACGATCCGCTGCTCGACCGCGACGAGGCGCACCAGTTCATCTTCAGCGCTCGCACCGGCGTCGGCCACGATCGTCATGCCGGCGTCTACATCGTCTACCGCGACCAGGACGGGCGCTCCGACTCCGACGGGCAGCGGGGTTTCGATGCCGTGGTCGTCGACGTCACCGGCGGCATGACGGTCGATCTCGATGCGGTCGGCAAGCTGACGCTGGAGGGCGAGATCGCCGTCATCAGCGGCGATACCAGCTTCGGGCCGACGCCGGAGATCCCCAAGCACGACCTGCTGCAGATCGGCGCGGTCGTGCGCGCCGCGCTCGACCGCGGCGATCACGGCTTCGTCGGGGATCTGCTGATCGCCACCGGCGACCAGAACTTCGACGACGACGAGCAGAACGCCTTCCGTATGGATCCGAATTTCGAGGTCGGCCTGCTGCTCTTTCGTCAGGTGCTCGGGGCGCAGACGGGGCGTGCGCCGGTGACGGCGGGCGACCTGACGATCGTCGGCCGCCCGGTGCCGGACCTCGAGCGTGTGCCCACGGGCGGCAGCGTCTCGAACACGGTGGCGTTCTTTCCGCGCGCCTGGTGGCGCCCCCAGCCGCAGCTCGAGCTCTACGGCGGCCCCCTGTTCGCGTGGAGCGACGTCGACAATGCCGATCCGTTCAATACCCGGGTCGAAGGCGGCGGCCACCCCCGCAATGCGCTCGGCGGTAGCCCGGGCCCGTTTTATGGGGTCGAGATCGACCTCGGCGCACGCTACCGTACGATGCTCGGTGGCACGGAGCTGACCGTCGGCGCCGAAGCCGGCGTCCTGGTGCCGGGCGGGGCCTTCGAGACGCTCGACGGCGACAACATGAACGAGATCTTCGGCGGTCGGCTGGTG
>CALJUJ010000268.1 GCA_937975525.1 uncultured bacterium | reverse complement strand
CTGCCACTGGTTGCCGTCGGGGACATTGCCAACATCAGGCTTCCGTACGAGCCCGGTCGCACTCTCTCGGGTGCCGTCTCTTTCGTCTATCCCTATCTGGACGACGTCACGCGCACCGGCCGCGTGCGCATCGCGGTCACCAATCCCGAAATGGGACTGCGTCCGGATATGTACGTCGACGTCGACATCGAGAAAGCACTGGGCGACGGGCTGGCGGTTCCAGAAGACGCCGTCCTCTACGCCGGGCGCCGCAGCTTCGTCTTCCTCGAGCTCGGCGAGGGGCGACTCAAGCCCAAGGCCGTCGAGACGGGCCGAAAGGCCGGTGGTTGGATCGAGGTTCTGGAGGGCCTGAGCGCGGGCGACATCGTGGTGACTTCGGGCAACTTCCTCGTCGCCGCCGAGAGCCGCCTCAAGCTCGACATGGAGCACTGGCAATGATCGGCCGGATCATCGGGGCAAGTGTCGAGAACAAGTTTCTGACGATCCTTTTCTCCATCGCGCTGGGCTTCTGGGGTTGGTACGCGCTGGTGCGGGCGCCGCTCGACGCCATACCCGACCTCTCCGACGCGCAGGTGATCATCTTCACCGAGTGGGAAGGCCAGAGCCCGGACATCGTTGAGGACCAGGTCACCTACCCGATTTCGTCGACACTGCTCTCGGCGCCGAAGGTGAAGTACGTCCGCGGTCAGTCGATGTTCGGCATGTCGTTCGTCTACGTGATCTTCGACGACGGCACCGACATTTACTGGGCACGTTCCCGCGTGCTGGAGTACCTGAACGAGGTCCAAGGGGCGCTCCCCGAGGGCGTCGTCCCCACGCTCGGCCCCGACGCGACCGGAGTCGGATGGGTTTTTCAGTATGCGCTGGTCGACGAGACCGGGCGGCACGATCTGCAGGAGCTGCGAAGCCTGCAGGACTGGGTGCTGCGCTATGCGCTGGAGAGCGTCCCCGGGGTCGCGGAAGTCGCCTCGGTGGGCGGCTTCGTCAAGGAGTATCAGGTGCTCCTCGACCCCAACAAGCTTCGTGCTTTCGATGTGCCGTTGCGCGATGTCGTGCAGGCGATTCGCGAATCGAACGAGGATGCCGGCGGTCAGGTCTTGGATCTGTCCGAGCACGAATTCATGGTCCGCGGCCGCGGCTACCTGCGCTCGAAGGAGGACCTCGAGCTCGTGCCGCTCCGCGTCGGTGGAGGTGGTGCGCCCGTCTACGTGAGGGACGTTGCGGTCGTGCAGCTTGGCCCTGCCAGCCGCCGCGGTTTTGCGGAGCTCGACGGCAAGGGCGAGGCCGTCGGGGGGATCGTCGTTATGCGGTACGGCGAGAACGCTCTCAACGTCATCAGCGCCGTGAAGGCGCGCCTGGAGGAAGTGAAGCGGAGCTTGCCCGAAGGGGTCCAGGTCGTGACCACCTACGACAGGTCGGGGCTGATCGAGGCTTCGATCGCGACCCTGCGCCGCACGCTCGCCGAAGAGATGCTCGTCGTCAGCGTCGTTATCTTTCTCTTTCTCCTCCACGCGCGCAGCGCCTTGGTTCCGATCGTCACACTGCCGCTAGCGGTGCTGCTCTCCTTCATTCCGATGTACTTTCAGGGACTGACCGTCAACATCATGTCGCTCGGCGGAATAGCGGTCGCGATCGGGGCGATGGTGGACGCATCGATCATCATCATCGAGAACATTCACAAGAGGCTCGGCGAGTGGGAGGGTGGCGGGCGACAGGGCGAGCGTCAGCGGGTGCTGATCGGTGCGATGCAGGAGGTAGGCCCGAGCATCTTCTTCTCATTGCTGGTCATTGCCGTCTCGTTCCTGCCGGTTTTCACGCTCGAAGCGGTGGAGGGACGGCTTTTTCGGCCGCTCGCTTTCACCAAGACCTACTCGATGGGCTTCGCTGCGGTGCTTGCCGTAACGCTGACTCCCGCTCTTGCGGCGCTGTTCATCCGTGGCCGCGCGCGGAGCGAAGAGGCCAACCCTCTGAACCGTTGGCTCATACGCGCTTACACGCCGGTAGTGCGACTCGTTGTGCGGTTCCGGAAGTCGGTGGTCGTGCTCGCTGTGCTCGTCATGCTGCCCACCGGCTGGGCTTTTTGGCAGCTCGAGAGTGAGTTCATGCCGCCGCTCAATGAGGGCGCCATCCTTTACATGCCGACCGCGCCGCCAGGGATGTCGATGAGCGAAGCGACGTTGATCCTCCAGTCGATGGACCGCAAGTTGAAGCAGTTTCCCGAGGTGGTGAGCGTTTTTGGCAAGATGGGACGCGCCCGCACGCCGACTGATCCGGCTCCGATCGGGATGGTCGAGACCGTCGTCATGCTGAAGCCGAGAGAGCAGTGGCGCCCCGGCCTCACCTGGGACGATCTCATCAATGAGATGGACCAGTCCCTCAGTTATCCCGGCATGCCCAACATCTGGTGGATGCCGATCCAGACGCGCACGGAGATGCTGTCGACGGGGATTCGAAGTCCTCTGGGGATCAAGATATTTGGCGACGACCTGCAGACGATCGAGCGGACGGCGATCGAGATCGAAAAGACGGTGGCGGGCATGGACGGCACGCGCAGCGCCTTCGCGGATAGGTCCACCGGAGGGTTCTATTTCGACGTCACGATCGATCGCGAGAAGGCGGCTCGGGTGGGAGTGAGGGTCGCCGACATCAACGAAGTCATCCGCACCGCGATCGGCGGCATGCGGGTCACGGAGACCGTTGAAGGACGCGAACGCTACCCGGTGAGCGTGATGTACGCTCGCGACTTTCGCGACGATCCCGAGCAACTCGCCCGGGCGCTCGTGGCAGGCCAGGACGGCACACAGGTGCCGCTCGGGCAGGTGGCGACTATCGAGCCTCGATTGGGGCCGCCCATGATTCGCAGCGAGGATGGCAAGTTGGTGGGTTACGTGTTCGTCGACACTGGCAGCCGCCCGATCCCGGAGTACGTCTCCGAGGCGCGGAAGGTTGTCGCGGAACAGGTACGCCTTCCGTCCGGAGTGCGGATCGAGTGGGCCGGTCAATTCACCTA
>CALJUJ010000267.1 GCA_937975525.1 uncultured bacterium | reverse complement strand
CCACCGCGTCCTCGACGCTCGCGCCCGAGGTCAGCACCCAGACGAGGATGTCGAGGTTCTCTCCACCCTGCTTGATCCGGTCGACGATCCCCGCGGTGAGGGTGCGGTTGGGGTGGAAGTCGCGCTGCAGCAATCCGAAATCCGCTTCCGGCAGCTCGGCCCAGCGCCGCTCGCCGTTGAGGTGCTCGATCCAGCGCGCCCGCAGGCACTGTCGCCAATAGCGCCGCCCCCAGTCGCGGATCGCCTCGTCGCCGAGATCACGACCCCGCTTTTGCGACTCGATCCACTTGTGACGCTCGGCCTCCGAGCGCGCGAAGCCGTACAAGCTCGCGGCCGGCGGATTCGACCGCGCGTAGTTGCCACCGGAAGACGCCATGTCCCCTTCACCCCGGAATCTCGTGGAGTTGGACCGCCCCTAGTCCGTTTGGACCGCCCGGTCAACCGGGTGGCGCGTGCGGATCGCGTCTCGTCGAGGCCCAGCCGGCGATCGACGGACGCTCGCAGGCTCTTCATCGCCGCGACTTGCATGCGCGCGACGATCAGCGACATTGAGCACATGGCGACGGCATCGAGCGGCAGATGATCCCCCGTGCGCTGACGATCGCCGGCTCCGACTCCGGAGGCGGCGCGGGGATCCAAGCCGACATCAAGACCTTCACCGTGCATCGCGTCTTCGGCATGACCGCGATCACGGCGCTCACCGCGCAGAACACGCGCGGCGTCGTCGCCATCCATGCGCTCCCGAGCGACTTCGTGCGGCAGCAGATCGATGCGGTCGTCGGCGACATCGGCGTCGACGCCGCGAAGACCGGCATGCTCGCCAACACCGAGATCATCGCCGCCACCGCAGCAGCTGTTCGCGACCTCCACATCGACAAGCTCGTCGTCGATCCGGTCTTCGTTGCACAGAGCGGCGCCCCCTTGATCGAGGAACGCGCGCAACGCGCCCTCCTCGACCACGTCGTTCCACTCGCGGCGGTCGTCACGCCGAACGTTCCCGAGGCGGCGCGCCTGACGGGTCGTACGATCACCGGGGTCGACGACATGCGCCGCGCCGCCGAGGATCTCGTCGGCCGCGGCGCACGCAGCTGCTTGGTCAAGGGCGGACACCTCGAAGGCGACGTGGCCGTCGACGTGTTCTACGACGGAAGAGAGTTTCGCGAGCTGAACGCCGAGCGGATCGCGACTCCGAACACCCACGGCACCGGCTGCCAGCTGTCGGCTGCGATCACGGCGCACCTCGCCGCAGGTCGCCCGCTCGACGAGGCGGTCGCGCGCGCCAAGCAGTTCATCTCGGCGGCCATCCGCGCCGGCCTGGCGATCGGCAGCGGACCCGGCCCGGCCAACCCGCTCGCCTGGCTCGACGAGAGCTGAACCGCGCCCACTTCCTCCAACCGCGGCCGCCGCGCTGGCGCACCGCGGCGACTCGCGCTAGCGGTAACTCCCAGGATGACACGTGGGCCCGCCGTACGCGCCATCGGCGCGTGGCTCGCCCTTTCGGCGGCCGCGCTCGCGAGCGCCCGGATCGCCCCGGCGCAGCCTTTCACCGACGTGACCCCTGCGGGCGGGCTCCCCCACGAGCCGGGCTACACCGAGGCGTTGGCCTCCCCCGACGCAACCTGCTCGGAGGCGTATCACTTCGCCGGCGGCGTCGCCGCCGGCGACTACGACGACGACGGCGACATCGACCTGTTCTTCGTGCGCGGCAACGTCGGACCCAGCGTCCTCTACCGCAACCGTGGCGACGGAACCTTCACGGAGGTCGGGGCGCAGGCCGGCCTCGATCTCGACCTCGTGGCCGGCTGCGGACCGACCTTCGCCGATATCGACGGCGACGGCTGGCTCGATCTCCTCGTCGGTGGCGTCGAAGGCTCGGCGCTCCGCGTCCTGCGCAACGACGGCGCCGGACGCTTCGTCGACGTCACCTCGGCAACCGGCATCGACACCGACCGCAACACCTTCTCGGCGGCGTTCGGGGACTACGATCGCGACGGCGACGTCGACCTCGCCCTGGCCCATTGGGCCACGTTTCTCGAGCCGGGCGAGTCGACGATGGACCTGTGGCGCAACGACGGCGGCTTTCGCTTCACCGACGTGAGCATCGCCGCCGGCACGTCGGCGACCGTGCACGAGGCGATGGGACTGCGGATCGACTTCAGCTTCACGCCGACCTTCAGTGACATCGACGACGACGGCTGGCCCGACCTGCTCTTCGCCGGCGACTTCGGGCGCTCGCGCATCCTGCTCAACCAGCGCGACGGAACCTTTCGCGACGTCACCGACCCGAGCGTGATCACCGACGAGAACGCGATGGGCTCCGCCGTCGGCGACTACGACAACGACGGACGGCTCGACTGGTTCGTGTCGAGCATCTGGGACCCTGCCGGCGCAACGACACAGAACTGGGGCGTCACCGGCAATCGGCTGTACCGCGGCAACGGTGACGGCACCTTCGTCGACGTCACCGAAGCCGCCGGCGTCCGCGAGGGCTTCTGGGGCTGGGCTGCGTCGTGGGCGGACCTCGACGACGACGGTCACCTCGACCTGGTGCACGTCAACGGCATGGGTCGCGAGCCGGGCTTTCCGCCCAGCCGCGCCTTCGAGCGCGACCCGACCCGCGTCTATCTCTCCCGCGGCGACGGCACCTTCTCCGAGCGCGCCGTCGAGCTCGGTCTCGACGACGACGGCATGGGGCGCGGGCTTGTGGTCGCCGACTTCGACCGCGACGGCGATCTCGACGTGTTGATCGCGAACAACGGCGGCGCGCCGCGGCTGTTTCGCAACGAGCGCACCGGCGCAATGCGCCACCTGGGAATCCGACTGCGCGGGCGTAGCGCCAACCGTGAGGCCGCGGGAGCGAAGATCCTGTTGCGCGCGAATGGCGTGGAGCAGCTGCGTGAGATCCGCATCGGCAGCAACTACGTTTCACAGAATCCGGCGGAGGCGCACTTCGGACTCGGAAGCGCGGCGCTGGCGGAGTCGGTCGAGGTGATCTGGCCGGGCGGTGCGCGGACGCGGCTGACCGACGTGGCACCGGCGGCGCTGATCGAGCTTCACGAGCCCGATCCCGGCGCGACGCCGACCCCAGCGCCGCCGGAATGCGCCGGCGACTGCAGCGGCGACTTCGTGGTGACCGTGGACGAGATCGTCCGCGCCGTCGCCGTCGCGCTCGGCGCGCAGGACGTCGGGCGCTGTCGCGCCGCGGACCCGAGCGGCG
>CALJUJ010000266.1 GCA_937975525.1 uncultured bacterium | reverse complement strand
ATCGCCGAAGCCATCACCTATCCGGTGCTCGTGCGCCCGTCGTACGTGCTCGGCGGCCGCGCCATGGAAATCGTCTACGAAGAGGAATCGCTGCGGCGGTACATGGAGCGCGCCCTCGAGGCGGCGCCGGATCGCACGATCCTCATCGACAAGTTTCTCGACGACGCGATCGAGCTGGACGTCGACGCGGTCTGCGACGGCGAGATCGTGGTGATCGGCGGCATCATGGAGCACATCGAACGCGCCGGAGTGCACTCCGGCGATAGCGCCTGCTCCCTGCCGAGCCACTCCGTGGCGGCCGAAGTCCTTGACGAGGTCCGCCGCCAGACGAAGGCCCTGGCGCTCGAGCTCGGCGTCGTCGGCCTGATGAACGTTCAGTTCGCCATCAAGGCCGGCGAGCCGTACATCCTCGAGGTGAACCCGCGTGCATCACGGACCGTGCCGTTCGTCAGCAAGGCGATCGGCGTGCCGCTCGCCAAGGTTGCGGCTCGAGTCATGGCCGGAAAGACCCTCGCCGAGCTCGGCATCACCGACGAGATCGTGCCCGCCCACGTATCGGTCAAGGAAGCCGTGTTCCCGTTCTCGAAGTTCCCCGGGGTGGATACGCTGCTCGGACCGGAAATGAAGTCGACCGGAGAGGTCATGGGCATCGGCGCGACGTTCGGCGCGGCGTTCGCCAAATCGCAGATCGCGGCCGGTACCATGCTGCCCACGCGCGGGGCCGCGTTCCTCAGCGTACGCGACGAAGACAAGGCCGCGGTGGCACCCGTGGCTCGGAAGCTGGCGGATATCGGGTTTCGCCTCGTGGCGACGAGCGGCACGGCGGCCATGCTGCGCGGCGAAGGGCTCGAAGTCGCCGATATCTTCAAGGTCGGGGAAGGCACACCCGACGTCGTCCAGGCGATTCGCGCCGGCGAGATCTCCATCGTGATCAACACCCCGAAAGGATACGGCCCGCAGCTCGATTCGTTCGCCATTCGGCGTCGTGCCCTCGAGAACCGCGTTCCGTACTTCACGACGATCGCCGGCGCGGCCGCGGCGGCGGAGGGAATCGCGCAGCTGCACAGCGAGGTGCTGCGCGTCTGTCCGCTGCAGGACTACCACGCGACGATCCACGACGATGGATGACGCGGGCGGCGGTGCGGCGGTGCGGTGATGCCGAGTCGGCGCAGCGCCGCTGACCGACCCCGAGCGGCGAGCGGGCAGGCCCTGACGTCGTTCCTCGACAGCCTCGAGCGTCCCGTTTCGTTCCTCCGTCAGGCACCGAGCCATGTGCTCACGCGAGCGACGCTTCCCGCCGCGGAGCTCGCCACCCGGGCGCACCAACTGCGAGGATCCGTTCGCGACGGTCGCGTCCGCGACACGTTGGAATCACTCGCCGCGGCGTTGAACCGCTGGGCCGAGACCGACACGGACGATCGCGGTGCGCTGCTGGACCAAGTCGCGGCAATCATTGCGACACTCCGCGGCGGACATAGCGCCGTGCGCTATGTCCGCCGCGACGCGTCCGTAGCCGCCGACCTGAAAGCGCTCGCTCAGTCCGTGCAGTTCGTGCCTGCCGTCGGCCCGCGGCGCGCGGAGACGTTGCGCAAGTTCGGTCTCGCGACGGTGGAGGATCTCCTCTACCACCTGCCGTTTCGCTACGAGGATCGACGCTCCGTGCGGACGATCCGCGAGTTGCGCGTCGGCGAGGCGGCGAGCGCGGTGGGAGAGCTGACGCACCTCGCCGAGCGCCACGTCGGGCGGACACGACGCCGCATCCTCGAGGGCGTCCTGCGCGACGAGACGGGTTTTCTGGCGCTCACCTGGTTCCACCAGGTTGCGTACTTCAAGAGCCGCTACCAGAAGGGCCAGCGCTGCGTGGTCCACGGCAAGGTCGAGGGCGCCCCGGGTGGGCAGAAGAGGATCGTGCATCCCGAGGTCGTGCCCGAGTCGGATCTCGAGGGTCGCGGCGTGTTGCCCGTGTACCTGAAGCCGTCGGGGATGCACGTTCAGGCGATGCGCCAGGCGGCGGCGAAGGCCGTCGCCGGGTGGGCCGAGCGGCTGCCGAGCGTGCTTCCCGAGGATGTCGCCGCGGCGCGCGGGTTGATGGATTTGGCTCAGGCCATGCGGGCGCTGCACGTGCCGGACGCGAACGCCGACGTCGACGCGCTCAACGAGTGTCGCTCGCGGGCGCACCGGTCGTTGGTGTTCGACGAGTTGTTCTTTCTACAGCTGGGGATGGCTCTCCGCCGGCGCCGCTTGGAGAGGGAACGTGGGGTGGCGATGCAGCCGTCGACGCACCTCGCGCAGCAGCTGCGCCGCGCCTTGCCGTTTCGCCTCACGGTGGCACAGGAGCGTGCCATTCACGAGATCGACGAGGACATGAAGAAGCCGCATCCGATGCAGCGGCTCGTCCAGGGGGACGTCGGGAGTGGCAAGACCCTCGTCGCGGTCTTTGCCGCGTTGACGGCGATCGAGAACGGTCACCAAGTCGCGTTGATGGCACCGACCGAGCTGCTCGCCGAGCAACATGCGGCGACGTTGCGCGGTTGGCTCGAGCC
>CALJUJ010000265.1 GCA_937975525.1 uncultured bacterium | reverse complement strand
AGACCATCGTCGGCTCGCCGTCGACGAGCAGCTGGTAGCCGCGCTCGTCCTTGTGGACCTTGACCACATTCGGCCCCTGCTTCGCATCGCGGGCACGCGCTTCCGCTGCCTGTCGGGACTCGACCGTACGACTGCGTGGGTCGACGGTGTCGGCGGAGTCGCCCGCGGCCGCCCAGGCGACCGGCGGCAACCCGAGTACGAGAAGCGCCAAGATGAATCTCATGCGGCATGCTCCTGTGAGATACGATCGTTGCGAATGATCCGGCGGTAGAGGTCACCGGAGGCTTTGATCACACGCGCTTGCGTCGCGAAGTCGACCCAAACGATGCCGAAGCGCTTCGTGTAGCCGAACGCCCACTCGAAGTTGTCGAGCAGAGACCAGAGAAAGTAGCCGTCCAACGGCACTCCCGCGGCAATCGCTTCACGACACGCCCGCACATGGCTGCGGACGTAGGAACAGCGACGCTCGTCGCGGACCGCGCCTTCGGGGCCCGGACCGTCGGCGTAGGCGGCGCCATTCTCGGTCACCACCAGGGAGCGGGGAGCGTAGTCGCGGTGCACGCGCACGAGCGTCTCCCGCAGACCGTCGGGGTACACCTCCCAGCCCATGTCGGTACACACCGCGGGATCGGGCACGGCGATCGTGCGCGGCTCGTTGTCCTGCTCGGCGACCCGGTCGCTGCGCATGATCGCGCGGCTGTAGTAGTTGACCCCGCCGAAATCGATGTCCGCCTGGATCGCCTGCAGGTCGCCCGCCCGAACGAAGGACAGCCCATCGGGAAGATGCCCAGCGCGCGCATGACCGCGAACGACGTCGTCGGGGTAGGTCCCTCGGTAGATGGGATCCAGAAACCAGCGGTTCAGCTCGCCGTCGAATTGGCGCGCCAGGTCGCGGTCATGGTCGCTCGGCGAGGCGGGGTGGCAAGGCGCCAGGTTCAGGGTGATGCCGACACGCGATCCCGGCGCACGGGCGCGGAGCACGGGCACCGCGTGCCCGTGGCTGAGCAGCAGGTGGTGCGAAGCTGCTAGCGCCCCGGGCCACGACTTCAGCCCGGAAGCATGCTCGCCATGAGCGTAACAGAGCACGCTCGTACACCACGGCTCGTTGTGGGTGATCCATCGCTTCACGCGGTCACCGAGGCGGGCGCTCGCCACATCGGCGTAGGCGACGAACGCGTCGGCCGTCGCTCGGTTCGTCCACCCGCCCGCGTCTTCGAGCTCCTGCGGAAGGTCCCAGTGATAGAGGGTGATCCACGGCTCGATGTCGGCGGCCAGCAGGGCGTCGACCAGGCGATCGTAGAAGTCCAGCCCCGCATCATTCACGCGCCCCCCGCCCGCCGGCAGGATGCGCGGCCAGGCGAGGCTGAAGCGATAGGCCCCGACGCCGATCTCGCGCATCAGGGCGACGTCGTCGCGGAAGCGGTGGTAGTGGTCGCACGCGACGCTCGCGTCGGAACCGTCGCCGATCCGGCCGGGTGTGGCCGCGAAGGTGTCCCAGATCGAACGGCCGCGACCGTCGGCGTCGACGGCGCCCTCGATCTGGAACGCCGAGGTGGCCACGCCCCAGACGAAACGCTCTGGAAACGGCTCAGCCACGCGGCCCCCGTCGCGCCGGGCGTGGCGCGGCCTTCCCTGTTGCGAAACGTTGCGCTCCCATTCCCCTTGCTCGCATCGACGTTCCCGCGAACGCACCACCGACGGCAGTTTGTTCGGCCTCAGAACTAACTTCCGTCGCGTTCGGCTGTCAAGCGCAATCCACGTGAACACACCCCCATGCGCACGTCGTACTCACGCCGACGCCCTCCTCGCCTTCAGGTCCCGCTCGATCTCCTGCAGCATCGCCCCGTCGATGTTGTAGAACACAAGAGCCACGATCGCGCCGACGAGAAAGGTCGCCGGAATCACGCTCATCATCAGAACGATTCCGTGCACCGTCTCGGCCGCTTGCTCGACACGCACGCCGGCGACCGGAGCCCGAAAGCCGTAGGCGGCGAGCGTCCAACCGGGCACCGCCGCTCCGAGCGCGGCTCCGAGCTTCTGCGAGAACGTCGCGGCCGAGAACACGAGCCCCGTCGCGCGGCGACCAGTCTTCCACTCCGAGTAGTCGGCCACATCGGCGTACATCGCCCACAGCAGCACGGGAATCGGACCGGTCACGAACGCCGAGGCGGTGTTGAGCGCGTACATCCAAGCCACGTCGTCGGCATCGAGCAGCACGAACGCGGCGGTCAGCAGCGCCTTCGCGAGATTCATGACGATCAGCAGCGATTTCGCGCTGAACCTCTTCGCCAGCGGCTTGCTCAGCAGCATGCCGAGCATTCCTGCAACGGTCCCCGCGACCAGGAAGTCCCCGAACGCCGAGCCGACGTGGTACGTGAAGTAGTAGGCAATCGCCGATCCGCGC
Source organism: uncultured bacterium (assembly GCA_937975525.1). GTDB lineage: Bacteria > Desulfobacterota > Binatia > HRBIN30 > HRBIN30 > CALJUJ01. Next base: position 588 of record CALJUJ010000265.1, on the reverse strand, counting down.
GTCCAGTCGCTCAGGATCTGAAAGAGGCCGACGACGAGCAGGACGATCCAGGGTCGATTCCGCAGGAGGTCCGCCACGTCGGTGGCGATCGGGCTGCTCTCTTCCGCCGCAGGCTGCACGCGCTCGCGGGTCGTCGCGAACGCGACCAGGAACAGCACGAGCGCCACCGCCGCATAGCAGACCACGGTGAAAAAAAATCCCGTCTGCAAGTCGACCACGAGCGTCTCGACACCATCCACGACCCGGACCTCGGTGTCGCCGAAACGCGTCCCGAAGTACTGGACGAGCGGCTCGGTGAACTTCTGCACGATGAGCCCCCCGAAAAAGGCGAGCACGAAGCGGTACGTCGACACGCTGGTGCGCTCGAGCGAGTTGCTGGAGATCACCCCCATCAGCGCGCCGTACGGGATGTTGACGGCGGTGTAGGCCATGAACACCAGCGTGTAGGTGACGTACGCGTAGACCAGCTTGCCGCTCGGCGAGAGATCGGGCGTGTAGAACGTCGCGATGCCGGTCACCGCAAAGGGCACCGACATCCACAGCAGGTAGGGGCGGAATCGCCCCCACGCGGTACGGGTGCGGTCGGAC
>CALJUJ010000264.1 GCA_937975525.1 uncultured bacterium | reverse complement strand
GGCGACGGGAAGCTTCGCCGATCCGTCGGTGGTGTGGCCGCACTTCGTCCCGAATCATCGTGATCCGGCCGGCATGCCGGCCGGTCTCTCTTCCTACGAATATCAATACTGCGAGTTCGCGCTTCCCGTCTTCGGCGACGCCGATGCGCGTGGCTTCGTGCTCCACCCCGAGCGCCCACGCGTCATCCAACCTCTCGCGTTCATTGCCGAGGACGGCCGGACCCTGCTGTTCGCAGCGCTCGATGGTTTCCACGAGCAGATCATCGCCATCGACGATGGTGATGCCCCGCAGGCGTCCTTCGGTTGGCCCGCCGCCCTCGAGAGCGTGCCGGCACGCTTTTCCACGGAGCTCGCGCTCGTCGCTGCTGCAAGCCCACGGGCCGCTTTCGAGGTTTGGGGGTCACTTCTCCGGCTTCGTTTCGGCAAACAACCCGTCTCGCGCTACGCCGATGCAGGGATCGGTCAGCTCTCGTATTGGACGGACAACGGCGCGAGCTACTACTACCGCACGGCCGAGCAGGCGACCTACGAGGAGACGCTCTCGAGCGTCGTCGATACGCTACGGGCTGCCGACGTCCCGGTCGCCTCCGTTCAGCTCGACTCCTGGTTCTATCCCCACGAGCAGTTGCGCCCCGTGAGCGCCGCAGGTGCTTCCGTCGTCCCGCCGACGGGAATGATCGCCTGGGAGCCACGGTCCGACCTGTTCCCGAACGGCTTCGCCAATCTGCGCCAGTCGGTGCGTGGATTGCCCTTGACGTTCCACAGTCGACACATCTCCGCGAAGTCGCCCTACGGAGACCGATTCGACTGCTGGACCGATGCAGACTACCTGCACCCTTTGGAGTCTGCGTTCTTCTCCCGGCTCCTCGACCAGGCACGCACGTGGGGGGCGATCACCTACGAGCAGGACTGGTTGGTGGAATCCTTTCTCGGGGTGCGCGGGCTGCGAGCGCAGCCCGGACGGGCGGCGGCGTGGCAGCGGGCGCTCGACGATGCTGCCCGGGAACGCGGCCTCACGCTGCAATGGTGCATGGCGACACCGGCTGATTTCCTGCAAACCGTCACGCTCAGCCAGGTCACTTCGATTCGAACCAGTGGCGACTACCGTTACCTGTTCGACAACGGCCTCAACTGGGTCTGGTTCCTCCACACCAACGTCCTCGCAAGGGCACTGGGGCTCATTCCGTACAAGGACGTGCTCCTCACCCACGGTCCGACAGAGACGAGCCCCGGCGAGCCCTATGCGGAGATCGAGCTACTGCTGGCGAGTCTGAGCGCTGGCCCGGTCGGCATCGGCGACGAGATCGGCCGCACGAACCGCGAGCTCGTGCTGCGCAGCTGTCGCGAGGATGGGGTCCTCGTCAAACCCGACGTCCCGATCGCCGCGGTCGACCGTTGCTTCGGTCGCAATGCCTACACGACCCAGTCCCCGTTGATCGCTGCTTCCCATACGCAGCATCCTGCCGGCACCTGGAGCTACGTCGTCGCTCTCAACCCGAGTTCCGGCAAGCAGGCACAGACGTTCGAAGTGCGACTGGGCGATCTCGGCGCGCAGCGCCCGGCGCAAGCCGTCTGGGTCTTCGACTGGCGCCGGCGCAGCGTCGAGAACGTCGATCCGGATGGCGGCTGGCGCTGCGAGCTCGCATTCCAAGACTGGGACTATCGCGTCGTCTGCCCGCAGCTTGCCGACGGGGACGTCGCTTTCTTCGGCGACGTGTCCCGATACGCCACGGTGGGAGACCAGCGCGTGGCGAACCTGGAGTGGCAGGAGAACACGCTTCGCTTCGCCGTGCTCGACAGGCCAGGGTCGGTGGTGCGGGTGGAGGGATTCGCCCGGCGACGCCCGGGCGAGGTTCGTTGTCGACGGTGCTTGCGGTCGCCTACCAGCGTGTGCGCCGGCGACGATTTCGGCTGGAGCGCGGCGGATGGTCGGTGGTGGCTGGCGACTGCCGTCGGTGGCGACGGCTGGACGAACGTCGAGATCGAGTTCCCGTGACGAGCGCCGGGATCACCACTGCAGCATCGGGGGGAAAAAGGCGTCCACGAGCTTCCGGTAGTGACGCAGAAGGCGATCGCGATCGGGTTTGTCATCGGCCTTCGAATACAGGTCGTACGGATTGAACGCTCGAACCCACTGCATCATCACGCGATCGGTTTCGCTCATCAGCCACCCATAGCTGCCTTCACGATGCGCGGCGTAGAAGGAGTGAAAGCGAATCACGTACGCAGCCTCGGCCGGAAGCCATGGGCGCAGGACGTGGTACAGGTATTCGTCGTGACCCCAAGACATGTGCACGGCGTCGAGGCCGCCACCGCTTCGATAGATCCCGCAGGGGCTGGAGTACGCGGAAACGCCGCGATCCGGGTTGCCTGCGAAGAGGTCGGCATGGACGACCGTGTCGGCGAACGCGCAGCCCACCGGGAAGGTATCGCCGACCACCGCCCATTGCGGCTCGCCGAACAGCGTCAGCACCTTGCCCAGGTCGTGGAGCAGGCCGGTGACGACGAACCACGGCGGTTGGCCATCGTGCCGCATGGCCTCGGCCGTTTGCAGCGCATGGTCGAGCTGCGTCAACTCGGTGTCGGGGTCGCTGTCGTCGACGATCGCGTCGAGGCGCTCGAAGGCCTCCCAAAGCGACATGCGGCACTTGCGCAGGGGCAGGTACTCACGCTTCTTCTGCAGCACGAAGGCAAGCGTTTGCTGGGCATGATTGGCGCGGTAGAGCTCGCGCACGCTGGGGCGCGCCGCCTCCGAATAGTCGCGAAAGCCGCTCGTCGCCGCGCCCGGCGCAGTCCCCGTGATGTTGGCCAAAGCCACGTCGTTCGTCCCCGATCCTCGAGAAGAATGCGAGCGGTCCCGCGGTTTTTCAAGTGAAGAATCATGGCGGACGTGCCACACGCAAGACCTGGGCTGCCGGTAGACGCGTTGATTCCCGACGTGCTCGCGGCGCTGCGCGCCGATCGACGTGTCGTACTGCGGGCACCGCCCGGTTCCGGGAAGACCACTCGGGTGCCCCCTGCGCTGGCCGAGGCGCTCGCGCACGAGGGCAGGGTGCTCGTCCTCGAGCCGCGGCGCATCGCGGCTCGCGCGGCGGCAGATTTCGTCTCCCGTGAGCGCGGCGAGCCGGTTGGGCGAGGCGTCGGCTACCAGGTTCGGTTCGAGCGCGTCGGTCGTGCCGACACGCGCCTCTGGTATCTCACCGAAGGCATGCTCACCCGGAGGCTGGCAAGCGATCCCTTTCTCGAAGGCGTGGCGGCGCTCGTCCTCGACGAGTTCCACGAGAGGCATATGCACGGCGACGTCGCCCTGGCCGTTGCTCATGCGCTCCAGGCGACCGTTCGATCCGATCTGCGCCTCGTCGTCATGTCCGCAACGCTCGACGCCACACCCCTGGCCGCCCACCTCGGAGATTGCCCCGTGCTGGTGTCGGAAGGGCGACAGCACCCCGTGGCCGTCGAATACCTCGCCAGCGGTGCGCGCGCGTCTCTGCAGGTCCGCATCGCAGGCGCTCTCGAACGCGTGCTGGCCGGCGGCGATCGGGCCGACGTGCTCGTGTTTCTTCCCGGTCTGGCCGAGATCCGACGTGTCGCCGGATTCTGCGAGCCGCTGGCGGCGCGGTACGACCGGGACATCGTGACGCTCCACGGGAACATGCCGCTCGACGAGCAGCAGCGCGCGCTGTCTCCGGGACGACGCCGGCGCATCGTGCTGTCTACCAACGTCGCCGAGAGCGCATTGACGATCGAAGGCGTCGATACCGTGGTCGACAGCGGCCTGGTGCGGATCGCACGCTACGATGCGAGGCACGGGATCAATCGACTCGAACTGGTCGATGCCAGCCAGGCGTCGGCCGACCAGCGCGCCGGACGCGCGGGCCGGCTGGGGCCGGGACTGTGCCTGCGCCTGTGGTCGTCGCCGGAACACGCGGCACGGCGGGCGCACGAGGTCCCGGAGATCATGCGTCTCGATCTTGCGGAGATGGTGCTGCAGCTGCGTTCCTGGGGGCTCGCCGATCCGGCTACCCTCGCGTGGCTCGACAGGCCGCCTCCAGCGACGCTGCGACGTGCCGAAGCGCTGCTCGTCGAGCTCGGCGCGATCGATGTGGACACGGGCAAGCTCACTCCGATGGGCGAGCGGATGTTGCGTACCGGCGCGTCACCGCGGCTCGCGCGCATGCTGGTCGCGGCCGAGCAGGCAGGGGAGCGTGACGGCGGCTGCCTCGTGGCAGCGCTGGCCTCCGAGCGCGACATTCGCCGCGCGCGCCGGGCCACGCCGGCCGACCGCCGCCCGTACCCGCAGCCGCGCACGGATGTGGCGACGGCCGCACCTGCGGATGGATCCGACCTGATCGATGCCGCCGAGCTCTTTTGCGAGGCGGCTCGCCGTGGATTCGCCCGGCATGAGTGCGATGCGCTGGGACTCGACCCCGGGGCCGTGCGGGCTGTCGAGCGAGCGCGTCGCCAGTTCGCCGGAAGGCCGAGCAGCGGTTCGCCGGTCGCGTCCCTCGTGCTCGATCCCGAGGTGCTATG
>CALJUJ010000263.1 GCA_937975525.1 uncultured bacterium | reverse complement strand
TAGCGGATGCGCTTGTTCACGTCGGTGTTGATGGAGTGGTAGGGCTGGGTCAGGTTGCCGGGCATGAACATCGTCTGCCGCAGGTGCTCGACGTCGTCGTCGCCGAGGGCGTTGGTGAAGATCGGCGTCAGGTAGTCGATGCCCACCCGCGAGGGCTTGAGCCGATCGGGATCGTACATCGAGGCGTGCATGCGGCGCGCGTGGATGTGCCCCCAGCGATCGCGAAAGCGATTGGCGTCGTAGCCTTCGACGTAGAAGCCGCGATCGTATGCGTACTGCAGAACGGCAACGGCGTTGTTCCGACCCTCGACCAGTAGATTCAGCGCGCAGGCGCCCAGCTGCGCGGCGTGGAAGCGGTCGAAGCGGATCGGCCGGCCGCCGCGCTGGGTGTGACCGACCTTTCTGGTGAAGATCGCCTCGCGCGCCGACTGCCCTCTTCGGTATTGGCGGAAGTACGTGTCGCCGATCAACTCGATGAGCTGATCGCGCAGGGCCTCGGCGGCTCCCGACAGCTGGAGGTTGCCGGCGGGGTCGGTCGTGCGTCGCTCCGCACCGAGATCGCGGCCGGTCTCGTCGACGATCCCCTCGCCGCAGACGATGACGACGTTCTTCTGCAGGTCGTAGATCTGCTTCACCCGTTCGACGAGATGCTCGACGTCGAGCGGCGCCTCGGGCACGAGGACGACGTCGGGGCGGCCATAGGCGGCGCCCAGCGCGAGGTAGCCGGAGTGACGGCCCATGACCTCGATGATGGCGATGCGTCGGTGGCTCTCCGCCGTGGTGCGAACGCGCTCGACGCCGGAGGCCGATACCGACACCGCCGTGGCGTATCCCGGCGTCGCATAGTTGACCATCTGATCGAGCTGGAAGACGGCGCGCGACTCGCCCTGGCGATAACGGAAGCCGTTCTTCGCCTGCGGGTCCTTCACCCGCAGCCAGTCGTCGGCCTCGCTCGGGTAGTTGAGCCCGAGGTCGTTGTCGATCGTCTTGGGCGCGAGGGCCGTCGGCAGGCGCTCGGCGAGCGGCTGGAGCCCGTTGAGGGTGCCGTCGCCGCCGATGCAGATCAGACCCTCCACCCGCAAGCGGTCCAGCCGCTCGACGATGCTCTCGAGCTCGCCGGCGTTGCTCGGGTCGACGTAGTCGCGCGAGGAACCGATCAGCGTGCCGCCGCGCGTCGGGTCGAGCTCGGGGATCTCCTGGAACAAGGGATTGAGATGGACGTGCGGGACCCTCGGGTTGAACAGCGAGTTGAAGCCTTTGATCAGACCGATGACTTCGATTTCGAGCTGGTTGGCGCGCGCCACGGCACCGTGGATCGTCGCGTTCAAGGCGGGGGTGTCGCCGCCAGCAGTGAGGATGGCTATCCGCTTCATCCCGACCTCCGTGCGTTCTCTTCCCCTGGCCGACCCTGGGCGTCTGCCGCACACGAGTCAAACGAAACGGAGGGAGTCGTCCTCCCTGCGCTCCTGACTAGCGGACGTGGCGGAGCTCGCCGAACTCGCGGAAGCGATCGACCTCGTCGGGGTGCACGCAGCGCCCGAGCTCGACCATGCGGTAGCCGAGGCGGCCGCGCGGGTGGTCGGCGAGCCAGACGAGCATTTGCTCCTGGTGCGCACGGCACGCGGCTTCGCTGGCGAAGGTGTCGCCGACCACGGCCCAGGTGGTGAACTCGGTCCGCGGCTGCGTCGGGATCAGCAGGACCTGCGGCACGGCAGGGCCCGGCGGCTGGGCGGCGAGCGCCGGCGCGCCGGCGACGCCGAGCGCGATTGCGCCGGCCAAAACCTTGATCCACCGGGCCAACATGATTGTTACAGTAGCATGAAATCTCCGTTACCAAACCATGAAAGCGCTTGGTTGCAACCATTTTTCCCCGACGCGAGACGCTGGCACGGGCGCCGCAGCGACGGCTCGGTGTCACCGACGGGCTACGCAGGCGGCGCCGGGTCGGCGGCGGGCCGATCGCGGCTCCCGGCGAGCTCCGCCATCAGCTCGAGCCCGGCGGCCTGGCGGCATTGGAGGATGAGACCGGTCGCGCCCGAGCTCTCCCAGGCCGGATAGCGAGCGCGAATCCGCTGCGGCGGTCCGACCAGCGCCGCCTCGTCGCAGTAGTCGTCGGGAACGGCGGCGATCGCCTCCTGCGCCCGGCCGGCGAGATAGAGCTCCTGGATCTTCGCTGCCGCCTCGGGATAGCCGCGGCGCACCATCATGTCGTTGTGGAAGTTCTTCTCCCGATGGCCCATGCCGCCGACGTAGAGCGCGACCCCGGGCTTCATGCGTGCGAGCGCCGACTTCACGTCGTCGGTGACGACCAGCGACACCAGCGGATGGATCTCGAAGTCGGCCCAGCGCTTGCCGCCGGCGCGGCGAAAGCCCTCCTCCAGCCAGGGGCGGTAGAGATCCATCATCCCGGGCACGAAGGACAGCGGGAACCAGCCGTCGGCGATCTCGGCCGTGAGTCGCACGCTGCTCTCGTTGCCGGTGCCGAGCCAGATGGGGATCTCGGGGTTCATGTGCAGGATCGACTTGAGCGGTTTGCCGATGCCGAGCGCGCCTTCGCCGCGATACGGGAGCGAGATCTCGCGGCCGTCGTGCGCGACCGGCGCCGCGCGGGAGAAGACCTTGCGCATGATCGCGACGTAGTCGCGCATGCGCCAGTAGGGGCGGCCCCAGGGTTGCCCGTACCAGCCCTCGACGATCTGCGGCCCGCTCACGCCGAGACCGGCGATGAAGCGATGGCCGCCCGCCAGGGCGTCGATCGTCGCGGCCTGCATCGCCGCCATCGCCGGCGTGCGCCCCGCCAGCTGCATGATCGACGTACCGAGGCGGATGCGCTTGGTGACCGCCGCCAGATAGGCCAGGGGCGTGGTCGCATCTGATCCGTAGGCCTCGGCGGTCCAGACCGAATCGAACCCCAGCGCCTCCGCCCGCTGCACCAACTCGACGGGAAGCTTCAGGTTCGCCCCGGAGTAGCCGAGCATCAAGCCGAGTTTCATGGTGCTCCCTAGGCAGCGCGGTTCTGGAAGCGCTCGGGCTGGGTCGAGGTCTCGGCGATCTGGTCGTGGCGGACGATCGGGTAGAAGGGATCGAATCCCGCGGGCCGGCACAGGTGCAGTCGGTCGAGCGCGCACACCCGGCGGAATTGCTCGTGCCGGACGCCCCGCCGGCCGTAGGCCTGTGGCGCAACCCGATCGAAGCCGTCGATGTCGTCCATTCGTTCTCCCCGCGAGATACCTCGGTCCATCGATGAAGCCGCCGCTCGCTCGACGGCGCGGCATCACGACCGTTGCCGTCGGCGCCATCCGCCGCGACCCAGCCACCCGAAAACTAGTATCAGGGTTACCCCGGCGACTTCAACGCGTCCGGCGCGCCAGCTCGCGGGCCAGCAGATCGCGGAGAAGGGCGAGCTCCGCCTTCGGCTCGCGC
>CALJUJ010000262.1 GCA_937975525.1 uncultured bacterium | reverse complement strand
CGACGGTCGAGCGACGCCTGCACCGGCTGACCGCCGCGTCGCGAGCGCTGCTCAGCGCTGCCGCCGTCTGCGGTACCGACTTCGACTTCGACCTCGCCACCGCGGCTGCCGGACTCGACCGTGCAGCGGCGCTCGATGGACTCGAAGAGGCGATCCGCGCGGGCCTGATCATCGACCCTGTCGAGCGAGCCGGCGGCTTCCGATTCGTTCACGGTCTCACCGTGGAGACGATCTTGCGTGACTTGAGTGCCGTCCGCATGGCCCATTTGCATTGGCGCGTCGCCGAGCTCCTCGAAGCTGCCGATGGCGAAAAGGTCGACGCGGCGATGCTGGCGCGCCACGCCGTGCGCGGCGCCCAGAGAGGCGACTGGGAGCGAGCGGTGAGCCACGCGCGCCGCGCCGCAGCGCATTCCGCCGCAGCGTGCGCGTACGAGTCGGCGGCCGCCCATTTCGAAGCGGCGCTGGGTGTCGTCGACGCGCTAGCCCCGAGCGGCGAGGCAACGAACCGCCTACGACTCGAGCTCTCGCTGGCGGCGGCGGACAGCCACTCGTGCGGCGGCGACGAGACGGCCGCACGCGCGCGCTATGACTCGGCGCGGGCGATGGCCAGGGATCTCGGTGATGTCGCGTCGCTGGCGCGGGCGGCGCTGGGCACGGTGACTCGGTGGACCTTCGCCGATTCGGAGGCGATCGCATCCCTGGAAGAGGCGTTGGCCGCCGTTGCGGATCGGGATCCGGAAATGACCGCGAGGCTCGAGGCGCGACTCGCACAAGCCCTCTACTTCACCCCGGCAACGCGATCTCGCCGCGAGCGATTGTGCGAACAGGCGCTGGCGCGAGCGCGCGAAGTCGACGACGCCGGTCTGATCGGCGACGTGCTCAACGACTCTCTGGAGGCGATGTTCCATTCGGACAACCGCATCCAACAGCAATCCCTCGCCACCGCCTTGTACGCGGCGGCGCGGCGGTGCGACAACCAGCGGTTGCTGCTGCGAGCCCACGCCTGGCGGATTGTGGTCTCTTTCTGCCGAGGCCGGCTGCGTGAAGCTGAGGCGGAGGTCGACACGGTTCTTGCGCTTGCCCGGGATCTCCGCCAGCCGCAGTTCCTCGGTATCGCGCATTCGTTCGTGGCCGCGCTCGCGATCGCCCGCGGTGAATTCGGCGTCGCCGAAGAGCAAGCGAAGCTCTCCGTGCGTCTCAGTCAACGGATCAACCAGGACGCGGCGAGTATGGTTTGGTTCACCCAGATGTTCACCATACGCCGCGAGCAGGGCAGATCGACCGGCTTCGAGGGCCGAGATGGGGTACGGCTGCCAGAAATGACAGGAATCCCCGGTGAGATCTTCCGCAAGACATCGTATTGGAGCCTTCCTTTCGCGCTGATCGAAGAAGGCGACGTCGAGCGCGGTCGGGAGGAGTTCGATGCGTTGATGGAGGATCTCGATGATCTTCCGCGGGAGAACGCGCGCAACACGCGACTGATGGCGCTCGCCAGTCTCGGCCAAGTCGCGGCGCATCTGAACGATCGCGAAGCGGCCCGCCGGCTGTTGCCCCTGGTTCGCCCGTACGCCGACCAATGGATGGTCGTCGGCTTCGGGACCCTGGTGCTCGCGTCGATGAAGACTGCGGTGGGTGCCCTGCTCGCGACGGTCGGAGACTTCGACGAAGCCTTTGCGAACTTGGACGGCGCGATCGCCGAGCACGAGCGCGAAGGGGCGGTGGTGGCGCAGGCGCGCGCCCTTGCAACCTATGCCGCTGCGGTGCTCCGCCGCGGAACCGTCGGCGACGACCGCAAGGCCGCCGACCTCGTCGAACGCGGGCTCGCGCTCGCAGACCGCTACGAGCTGCGCAGTAGCGGCAACAAGCTGCGGCACCTCGCCGCCGAGTGCGGCCGGATGCGCACCTCAAGCACCAAGCAGGGCCGCAACGTCCACTAGGCCGCAAACGGCTCGGTCGTAGCGCCCGCGGACTCGCGCCGTAGCGTGTCCCCACGCAGGAGCCGTAGATCGGAAAGATCGACCCGGGCCCCGCGGCGACGGCGGTGCCGGTTGTGGGCCCGATGTGACTTGCCGAAAACTTGCCGAATCCCTGCAGGATCCCAGCTGCGCGCAGGTTTACGTTCGGTGGCGATGCCACGCACAGCAAGAGGCGCCTTCGTCCTCCAGCTCGACGACGAGCCGGACCTGTCCCGGGGCCGAATCGACGGCATCGTCGAGCACCTACTATCGGGACGGACACGTCACTTTCATTCTACGGAAGCTCTTCTTGCGTTCATCGCCGAGGAGCTCGCCGTGGAATCGGGGAGCTCGCCGAGCGAGAGAGACGCTCGGACGCGCACGGGGGATTGAGATGAACGGATTGCGAAAGACGACCCTGCTGATGGCTTTCGCCGGCCTCGCGCTCGCCGGCATCCCGGGCGCGGCCCTTGGCCAGTGCGGGAATGGTGCCATCGATGGCGGAGAGCAGTGCGACGAGGGCCCCGCGAACGGGGATCCTGCCTCGTGCTGCGCGATCGACTGCACGTTTCGCGCTGCTGACGAGATCTGCCGTCCGGCCGCCGGGGCGTGCGACGTCGCTGAGACGTGCACGGGCACGAGTGGCACCTGTCCGGCGACGGTGGGAGGCAACCTCGCTCTCGGCAAGGCTGCGACGCAATCGAGCGCTTTGGGGCCCGACACCGAGGCGCCATTGGCCGTCGACGGCAACACCAACGGCGAATTCGGGAGCGGTTCGGTGACCCATACGCAGGGCCAAGGCGAAGACTGGTGGCAGGTCGACCTCGGACGTGTCGCGGAGATCTTCCTGGTCAAGCTCTGGAATCGGACCGATTGCTGCTCGTCGCGCCTCAACAACTTCTACGTCTTCGTGGCCGACGACCCGATCACCGACACGGCGGTGGCGGACGTACTCGCGGCGCCCGGAGTCTCGGCCTTCTTCCACGCCGGTGACGCCGGAGCGTCCGTCGAGATTCCGGTCGAGCGCAGCGGCCGCTACGTTCGCGTGCAGCTGACCGGTGGTGATCCGTTGTCGCTCGCTGAAGTCGAGGTGTTCGAGTCGACGGACGTGAAGCTCCCGGCCGGCACGGTCTGTCGCGAAGCGGCGGGTTCCTGCGACACCGCCGAGCTCTGCGACGGAACCAGCGACCAATGCCCAGACGACCAGATCTCGGCCAGCGGCGTCGTCTGCCGCACATCGTCGGGGGACTGTGAGGAGCCGGAGCTCTGCGACGGATCTTCACCCGCCTGTCCCGTCGACGCGGTCGCGAGCGCCGGCACCGTGTGCCGGGCGCCTGCGGGTGCATGTGACGTCGCCGAGCAGTGCGCCGGCTCCTCGGCTGCCTGCCCCGACGACGAGCTCGTTGCGTCGGGACTCCAGTGCGGCGGCAGCGGCGTCGCTTGCGACCCGGATGCGTTCTGCGACGGGT
>CALJUJ010000261.1 GCA_937975525.1 uncultured bacterium | reverse complement strand
CTTCTTCGCGATGCTCGGCATGGGGGCGACGCTGAAGGCGACCGACTTCCTCGCCGTCTTCCGGCTGCCGCGCTCCTTCGCCACCGGCATGCTGCTGCAGCTGTGCGCGGTCCCCCTGATCGCCTACCTGGTGATCGCGCTCGCGGCCGTGCCGCTGGGGCTGGCGGGTTGTGGCGTCGGGCTGGCGCTCGTCGCCGCGATGCCCGGAGGCTCGGCGTCGAACATCTTCACCTTCCTCGGCCGCGGCAACGCGCCGCTTTCGGTGGCACTGACTGCCTGCGCTACGGCCTCCTGCCTGATCACGACGCCGATCGTCTTCGCCGCGATCGCGCCCGCCGTTCCCGGCGGTCTGCAGATGCCCCATGCGGTCGTCGTCCGCGAGATCGGCTCGTTCCTGCTGCTGCCGCTCGCCGTGGGGATGGCGGTGCACCGACTGGCGCCCGTGGCGAGCGTTCCTTTCGCGAAGTGGAACATCCGCATCAGCTTGTCGCTGGTGGCGACGCTGGTCGTCGGCTCCGCCGGCGCCGGCCGCCTCGACCTCGACACCTTCGGCGTCGAGGGGGTGCTGCTGGTGATCGGCTTCGCCGTCGCCATCCAGCAGCTCGCGCTGTGGACGACGGTCGCGCTCGGCCTGCCGCCGGCGGATCGCCTGGCGATTCTGGTCGAGCTCACCATCCGCAACACCCTGCTCGCGCTCCTCCTGCTCGCCAACCTGCCCGCGGGCACGGAGCTGGACGAGGTGAAGGCCGGGGCGTTCTTCGTGATCTTGTTCTACGGTGCGGTGGGGATGGCGGTCGCTCTGCCGCCACTGCTGCACTACCGCCGGCGGGCTGAACGCGCGCAGCGCTGATCCACGCCGGCAGCCGCGGCGAACGGCTGCCGGCGCGGCGAGATCGGTGCGTCACTGCGCCCGGGCGAGCTCGGCGTCGATGATCTTCTTGAACTCCTCGAAGGGTTGCGCGCCGGAAAGCGAGCGACCGTTGACGAAGAAGGCGGGCGTGCCCGAGACGCCGACGGCTTGCCCGGCGGCGAGATCGGCGTCGACCGCGTCCTTGTACTTGCCCGAGTCGAGGCAGGCGTCGAACGCGTCGCCGTCGCCGACGATGCCCTTCGCCAGCGCCTTGATGCCCGCTTCGGAAATGTCGTCGGCGGTGAAGAGCTTGGCGTGCAGCTCCCAGAACTTGCCCTGGTCCTCGGCGCAGTGCGCGGCCTGTGCCGCACGATGCGCGTTCGCATGAAAGTCGAGCGGGAAGTCACGGTGCACGTAGCGCACCTTGTCGGGATAGGCTTCGAGCACCTGCGCGACGGTCTCCTCGGCTCGCTTGCAGTAAGGACACTCGTAGTCGGAGAAGGCGATGATCGTCACCGGCGCGTCGGCCGGTCCCTTCGCCGGCCGGTCCCCCGTGCCCACTTCGATCTTCGGCGGCTGCATGGTGATCTCGACGCCGTACTTCTCGCGCAGGCCGGCGAGAAACTCCTGCTGCGCCGCGGCGGCGCGCTGCGCGCTCAAGTACTCGCGCAGCTGCTCCTGCACCTCCTCCAAGGTGCCGTCGATCTGGTCCTTGTACTGGTCGTACATCGCCTTGACGTCTTCGTCCGACGGCGCCGGCACCTTGTCGCGAACTTCGGCGGCGAACAGATCGCCGACACTGACCCCGCGCGCCTTCGCCTCGCGCGCGCACAGCTCCTGTTGGACGATTTCCTGGAGGCCGGTGCTGAGGATCTCGAAGCGCTGTTGGTCGAGCTCGATCAGCTCGGCCCGAACCTGCTTTTCGACCTCGTCGAGCGTGATCGTGCGGTCGCCGACCTTGCCGACCGTCTCCGCCTGCGCCGCCGCCGCGAGCAGCAGCACCACCCCTGCCATCGAAACCATGCGTGTCATGGGAATCCCTTCGGTTGATAATCCCCGTACAGTACGGGGCGCCCCCGGTGCCGTCAACGCAGCACGCACTCGCCCTCCATGGATCCGATCCACGCCCGCAGCACCGCCACCGCGGCCGCGTCGACGCGGCTGCGGCCGAGCTCGGGCATGCGCAGAACGGGGTCGGTGGATTCGACGCGGAAGACGAGCACCGAGTTGTCCGGAGCACCGGGGTCGACGATGTGCGGGCGCCCGCCCGTACCCTGGCCCGCCGCCGTCGGGTTCTTGCAGCGCCCGAGGCGTAGAGGGTCGGTCTCGAAGGCGGCGAGGAAGAGCCCGGTCGGCCGCGCTGCGCCGCGGGGATTGTGGCAATGGCCGCAGTTGACGTCGAGGTAGCTGCGCGCGCGCTCGGCGATGCTGCGCCGTGCGTCGTCGAGGGCCACGGCCGCGGGCACCCGGTCGAGGTCGGCCGGCAGACCGGCGAGCCGACCGCTCGCGGCCCAGAGAGCGAGCTGGTGCGCCGTACCGTCACCGTGGACGACGGCGCGGTTCAGGTTGCGCGCCTTCGGACCCAGCGGCGCCATGCCGCCGCCGTCGGCGTCGTGGCACGTCTTGCATTGGTTCGCGTTCGGCACCTCGTAGACTCCCCGGTAGAGCCCCCCGGCGACGTCGACCGTCGCCACGTCGAGGCGCGCACCGGTACGCCGCAGCGTCGCCTCGCTCTCGTCTTCGTTCCAAACGTACGGAAGGCCGACCCAACCTTCGGGGCGATGCACCAGCAAGCGCGTCTCGAGCAGGTCCTCGGGGCCGTTCGGGTCGCGCTCGTCCGCCGGGAACGCGAACGTCTTCACCAGGACCGTCCCGACGGGAAACGAGAACGCTTCGTTCGGATCGTACGCGGCGCTCGTACCGTCGGGCATCCATACGAAGCGGTGCTTCGCCGCGCCGTCCGACCACAACTCCGTCACCAGCTCGTACGGCAGCACCCCATCGTTCGGCTGCTGGCGCAGCAGGTCACCGCGGAAGAGCCTATAGCTCGAGAGACGCTCGCAGGCGGGTTGCGTCAGGTCGACGCGTACCCCTTCTCCGGCGGCCGCTCCACAACCGGGATCGGGGCCGGCACAGGCGCCGGAGTCGCAGCCGCCGAGGGCGCCGTCGACCGCCGCGACGATCTCGTCGACGGTGACCCGCCCATCCTCGTCGCGGTCGCCGGCCGGGCAGGCGCGCGCCGGCGTCGTGCCGACGCCGGCGGCGACGAGCGTCAGCACCTCGTCGACGGTCACCTGGCAATCGGCATCGCAATCGCCCGTACAGGTTGCGGAAGCGCCGGCGACGCCCGCCGCCCAGACGAGCAGCGCGAGGGCGCAGCGGGCATTCATCCCGGCGCGGGCGCGAGGATGGCGAGCACGAGCAGCCGCTCGGCGCCGTCGTTGCGAATGCCGTGCGGAACGCCCTCCGTCGCGACCAGCATCTGGCCGGCTTCCATGAGCACCTCGCGGTCCTCGAGCAGGAAGCGGCCGCGACCTTCGAGGACGTGGTACACCTTGTCCATGCCCGCGTGCGCGTGCAGCGCGTGCTCCTGGCCGGGCTCGAAGGCGTTGAGACCGACCATGATCCGGTCGGACCGGAAGATCGTGCACTTGCCCATCTTGTCGGCGGACCAGACGGCGAGGTCCGCGGGCCACATCGGCTTCGGATGATCCATTCCCGCATCGTAGACCTCGGACTCGGGTCCAAGCCAGAGCCACGGCGACGCCGGCACGCTCGGGCAGACAACAAGGGATGTTCCGCCGCTTGCTCGCCGCGAGCGGCGGCCCTAGAACCGCCGCATGGCAACTTCCGTCGTGACCATTGCGCGCACGCTCGGCGCCGGCGGCGAGATCGTCGGCCGCGCCGTCGCCGATCAGCTCGGCTTCCGTTACGTCGACGAGGAGATCATCACCGCCGCCGCCGAGAAGGAGAACCTCGATCCGGCGACGGTCGCCGATGCCGAACGCCGCCGCTCGCTCCTCGATCGCCTGCTCGAGTCGTTCGGCACCAGCCCCGCCCTCGAAGCCACCGCCCTGGGCGGCATGATGGCGGACCCGTCGCTCTATTTCCCACAGGGCTCCAGCGGCGAACGCTTGCCGACGAGCCTGCCCGAGCACTACCGCGAGCTCATCCGCCAGGCGATCGTCGAGACCGCGACCGCTGGGCGCGTCGTCATCCACGCGCACGCCGCCGGGCGTACGCTCGCCGGCGTCGACGGCGTGCTGCGCGTCCTCGTGACCGCCCCCGCCGCCGTGCGCGCGCTGCGCCTCAGCGAGTCGCGCGCCGCATCGAGCCGCGACGCCGAGAAGACGATTCGCGAGTCCGACCGCGATCGGCGCGACTACTTCAAGCGCTTTCACGGGCTCGCCGACGAAGCCCCCGACGACTACGACCTCGTCGTCAACACCCACCGCCTTTCGCCAGCCGACGCGGCGCGCGTGATCGTCGCGGCCGCCGGCACCGATCTCTGACGCTCATGGCCGAGTGGGGGGCGTTGCTCGACCTGCTGGCGTCGGCGCCGCGCGAGACCGGACCGCCGGCGCTCGGCGAGACGGCCGATGCCTTCCCCCTGCTGCTCGACGGCAGGGGCCTGCCGACGGAGCTCTTCGCCTACGAAGCACACCCCCATCGCCTGCGTCTTGCCGGCGTCGTCGCGCTCCTCGGCGGACTCGCCTACGC
>CALJUJ010000260.1 GCA_937975525.1 uncultured bacterium | reverse complement strand
GCGGCCGCGGTGCTGGTGTGCCCGCGCAGCTCGTGGTCGGGATATCCGATCAAATTGATCAACTATCGAGCTGCCGGGCGGCCGATCGTGGTCGCCGCCGGCTCGGCGAAGGGCTTTCTCGACGGGGTCGATGCACTCGTCGTTGGCAACCGCGACGCCGGCGCCTTGGCGGCGGCGATCGCGCGGATCCTCGCCGATGGGGAGCTCGCCGCGCGGTTGGCGCGCCGCGCCCGGGATGGGGTGCCCGACCTCGGAGATGCAGAAATTGCTTTTCATCTTCGGTCGATTTACGGCAAGATCAGCGGTGTCGGTGACGGCGCGGCGGGCGCCGAGCGCCCGGGAGAACGTGTTTGCCACGTCGAGCCAGAGAACGTATAAGCGCGCCAGCGCCGCACGGAGGACCGAGATGGGCAGGGTTTTCGGAAAGGTTCTAGGGATTTACGTCCTCTTGGCAGGGCTGGCAGTCGGCTGTGGAAGCAAGCAGGTCGACCTTCCGCCCCTCGATGCATCGTGGGCGCCGCCGGAATCCGAGTCGGTTGCGGACTACAAGATCCAGCCCGGCGACACGCTACGCATCAAGTATTTGTACCATCCGGAGCTCAACGCGAAGGTTCCTGTTTCCCCGGGCGGCGACGTCACGCTCGAGGTCGCGGGCCTGATTCGCGCGGCTGGGCTCACGCCGACGCAACTCGAACAAGTGATCAAGGACCGCAGCGGTCACCGCCTCCGCAACCCGGAGATCAGCGTGACGATCGGCAACCTCGGCGACCGGACGGTTTGGGTCGGCGGCGAGGTGCGTGCCCCTGGAGCAGTGACCTACCGCGACGGGATGACGCCGCTGCAGGCGATCATGGAGCGCGGCGGCTTCTTGCCCTCGGCGCGCATCGACAGTGTCCTGCGTCTGTCGAAGAACCAGGGCACGCGTCTCGACTTCACGCAGCCGCTGTCGAAGGGAACGCCGGAGGGAACCGAGCTGGCGGTCAACGACATCATCTACGTGCCGCGCACCTTCATTGGCGACGTCAACATCTTCGTGCAGCAGTACATTCGCGGCATCTTGCCGATCGAGCCCCGCGTTGGCTGGGGTAGCTCCTTCTGAGCTG
>CALJUJ010000259.1 GCA_937975525.1 uncultured bacterium | reverse complement strand
CGCGATGCAAGCTGGCACGGCCAAGCCAACACCGGCTCAACTCCCGCCGAGCCGCCGGCTCAGGGAAACGCCTTGGTCGTGCCCCAACGGCCGGCGAAGACGAACGCATCGAGAGGCTTGCGCGGGCGCGGCGCCGTGTCGCGCTCGCGCAGTTTCTCCGCAGCGGCCTGCGGATCGCCCGGGTAGCCGATGGCGATCCCGGTGAACGGCTCGAATCCCTCGGGGATGGCGAGCTCGTCGCGTGCCCGCTCGGGCTCGATGCCGATCATCTGATGCACGTATAGACCACGGGCGGTGGCCTCGAACGTCAGACTCGCCGCAGCGGCGCCCAGGTCGTGCTGCGCAGCCTTGTTCGGCTTGTCGTTGCGCTCGAATCGCTCGGCCACCGCGGCGATGGCCAACACCGGCGCGTGCCGTGCCCAAGCCTGGTTGGCCTCGACGAGACAGCCGAGAACGCGTGCGTGCGCCTCGGCGTCGGCGCGCGTCGCGACGACGTAGCGCCACGGCTGCTCGTTGTACGACGACGCCGCCCAGCGCGCCGCCTCGAACAGCGAGCGCAAATCGGCGGCCGGCACGTCGCGATCGGCGAACACATAGGGACTCCAGCGGCGTTGCAGCAGCTCGTGGATCGGGTGATCCGGGCGGGCGAGTTTCGAATCGTTCATGGCGTTCCTCCTCGTTTCGGATCCACCACGGGTACATGCCCCGCAGCGGCGATCCAAGGAGGCAGCGCCGCCGCCTCAGCTGCGAGTCGTGTCGTCGAGCCAGCGTACTAGATCGGCGAGGCTCGCGCCGTTGATCTCGTGGCCCATTTCGAACTCGCGAAACTCGACCGGCACGGCCAGCTCGCGTAGGCGCTCGACGGATTCCCGACCGCGGGCGACGGGAATCATCGGATCGTTGGCGCCGTGGTGCACGAGCGTCCGTAAGCTCTGTCGGCCCTCCGCCGCCTGCGCCGCGATCTCCGCGGGGAGCCACGAGCTCAGCGCTGCCAGACCGGCGAACCGCTTCGGATCGGCGAGCGCCAGGGCGTACCCCATCACGCCGCCCTGGCTGAACCCGGCGACGACGGTGCGCTGTACGTCGACGGGGTAGGCTCGTTGCGCCGCATCGACGAACGCCCGTAGCTGCTGCACGGCCGCGACGACGGCCTTCGCGGCCCGCCGCCGGTGAGCGGGAACCAACCCCAACCACTGGCGCCCCCCAGCGGCACCTCGATGCCACCCTGCGGACAGAGAACCAGGTGGTGGCCGCGGCCGAGGTGCGGTGCCAGGCCGAGGAGGTCCAGGGCGCTGGCCCCCCAGCCGTGCAGGGCCAGGACCGTCGGGTGCGGCCCGTCTCCGGGCGGAACGTAGGCGGTGTGCAACAAATCCATGTGCTAGACGCTCCGGCGCGCACGCATGCCGAGCAGCGTCGGCGCGAGTCCGGTCACGAACCGGCGGACGCGATCGCGTGTCGCTGCGTCATCGATTCGACCGTCGATGAGCATCGTCGCCTGGCGGCTGTCCAGCACCAGGGACATGCTGACGATGTACATCGTCAGCATGAACAGCGGAACGTCGAGACCCGCGACGCTCTTACCGCCGCGCTCCTCGATCCAACCGTCGAAGATCTTCCACGCCGGCACGAGAACCTCGCTTTCGATGTCGGCGGGCTCCGCCTCGTTCTCGATGTAGCGCCGGAGCAGCAGCTTGGCGACGTCGGGATTGTCCGCGAAGAAGTCGAAAAGAACCTCCATCGAGTGCTCGACGGCCGTGCGGTCGATCCGTCGATCGCCGAGATCCTCGGGAATGGTGCTTCGGGCAAGCTCGAGAATGCGCTGGTAGATGCCCTCGAAGACGGCGCGGTAGAGCGTTTCTTTCGACTCCCAGTGATAGTGAAGGCTGGAGATGTTCACGCCGGCCTGGCTGGCGATCTCCCGCGTCGAGGCCCCCGCGAATCCCCGTGCCGCGAACACCTGCTCAGCGGTGGCGAGGATCCGTGCCTTCGTCGATTGTGGCGCGTCGCGCACCTTCTCGAGAGCCGTTCTCATCTTGCCGTAGCTCGCCTCGGACGACGATAGATCCACATTCGCCGATCGCGAGTCAAACCAGCGATCCGACCCGCCGAGATGGCGTTGACATTGATCGCAGCCGCGGCTAGCCACGGTGCCAACGACCCCGCCGGGGGGAACGGGCAAGGTCAATCGCGAACGCAATAGAGGACGACAAGCATGGATGAGCGGCTGCTGGCCAAACGGCCGGACGACGACGACATCGACTGGGAAGAAGAGGAAGAAGAAGACGACGACGAC
>CALJUJ010000258.1 GCA_937975525.1 uncultured bacterium | reverse complement strand
TCCAGACGCCTTGATCAATCTCGAAGACACCGGTCATCGGGACGTCGGCCTGGGAAAGGGGAAGGTCCTTGAGCTCGTCGGGATTCACGGCGAATCGCTCTTGGATGCGATGGTCCTCTCCGGCCTGGGATGAGTTGCCGCCGCGGCTGTCGTGGGTCTGTCCCGATGAATACCCCGTCTCGTACAAGAGCTGCTTGCCGATCTGCTTGCCAATCCACTGCGCGGTGTCATCGTCCCCAGGCCGGAGATACGCGCGATTGCGTGCGTTGGCCACGATGGCAGCCGCCTCGCCGTGCGGGTAGTGCGAGGGGAGCTGCAGAGTGAGCATGGTCTGTGTGCCGAGCACGGCCGCTATCCCCTGGCTGCGGCCGGCGTTCAGGCAATTGAGGAGCTCCTCGATGCGGCCTGCAAAGGGCAACTCGTCGAGGAAGAGCCAAGTTCGTGGTGCATCTTCGAGGCCTTTGCTCTTCAGCGACAAGAGCTGCGAGATGATCCTCGACATGAGCATCTGCGTGACGCGCTCCATGGAGGCTCGCTTGCTCGTGTCGAAACCGATGACGAGCACTCTCGGGCCGCGCCCTTCCATCCACTCGGCAATCGAGAACTTCTGGCCTTCGACGTGGGCTGTATTCCAGATCGCGGCGGGGGCTCGAAGGCAGTCCGTCGCGGTGCTGAGGGAGCCGACAACGCTGCCGGTCTCAGGGTTACGATCGGAGAGCCGGTCGATGATTTCAGTTAGCCCGGAGGCCCGGGCGAGCTCACGCAGGTTCTTTGCAGAATTGCAGGCGACGACTAGATCCCAGAGGCTCCAGTCTCCGCCGAGCGCCCGAAAGGCATCCATCACGAGCGTCATCATCTGCCGGGTAGCATTGACGAAGTGCGAGCTGTCCTTGTCGGAGCCGAGTGGGAGAAGGCCTGCGCATACTGACGGCGCGTTTGTCGGCGAGGCGTCACGAGCGATGTCCCACGCTGGAGTGCCCTCCACGAAGGGGTGCAGCCTCATCACGTCGCGCGCGGGATCGAACATCGGCGATGAGCAGTGCTGTTGGAGGAACTCCCAATAGTCGCCCTTGATGTCGAAGATCACGCATCGCTCGTCGCGGCCCAGCTGGTGGACGACGGAACGTAACAGCTTGCGAAGCACAATCGTCTTTCCCGACCCCGAGGTGCCTACGGCGAAGAAGTGAGTCAGGGCAGCCTTGGGAGAAACCGAGACGGAACCCCATTCGTACCTCCGGGGATCGCCGCCAGCTCCTGCATCGCGCTCCGCGAGAGCGCGTGCTTGCTGCTCGGTCAGGAGACGTCGTCCACCTACGACATTCGACTCAGTCGGGGCAGGCTCACGGAGCCAGGCGACGAGTCTCCAGAGCGCCCAGGCCAGAGCCATGACGGCGCCGACCGCCAAGATCGACAGGAACTCACGCACTACTCCGAGCCTCGCTCTTCAGGAGGATCCAGGTCCTCGGGAAGCAGGTTCTCCTGAACCCAGCGTCGGATCGTCTTGCGCTTCTCCTCGTCGGGCTCGCCAGCGAGGAGTATGGCGCGAACGCCCTTGGCGACTGTTTCCCGCAGGTCCGTCAAGGCGTTGACGAGTTGGAAGATCGTCTGGTCCTGTTCTGCAAGCCGGGTTTCGATCTCGGCCAGGCGAGTCTTCGAGGATCCCTCGCGCTCTTGCAGGATAGCCGTGCGGAGATAGTCCGTGACGCTCATGCGACGCCGCTCCGCATCGGCCTTGACGAGTTCATGCTCGTGGTCCGTGAGCCGCGCGGAGACAATCGAGTCTCGGGGGTTCTCTTTCTTGGCCATGGCTAGCGATGAAGTGCGTGGGGTTCAGAGAGTAGTCGTTCGTTCTCTTGGGCGAGAGCATGCCTGTGTCGGGACGATAGATCGAGCTGAAGCCGCTGGGCTTGGGCGACCCCTGGGAGATCGCCGAGCAGGATCCGCGCGCCGGCGATCTCAGCCATGGCGCGCAGTCTTCCCAACTCTGAAGCCGAGAGCGCGCGACGATCGACGAGCAGGACGGTCCTGCGGTCCAGAAGTGGACGACGTTGGCGGAAGAGTGCCCGGCGTCGACCGAGCAGGGAAGGAACCACATCGGGTAGACCTCGCCTGAATGCGCGGGCCAGGGCCTTGGGGCCGATGTTGTAGATGGCGCGATCAACGACGGGTGAACTGAGGACCCGAAGCAGAGCGATCCCAGCAATCGACTTCGTGCCCTGCTTCAGGATCGCGGACGCCTCGTTCGAGGTGCGGGTCAGTGCCAGCAGCCGCATGTCACTCGAGCGGAAGATCGCGGAGAGAGCCTTGAGCTCTCGGGAGCTGACTCGCCCGAGGTTCTTCTCGTCGCGAGTTCTGGCCACGTGGCGCACCCGAAAGCGCTCTCGCGAGCTGAGTCGCCGCAGGCTGGTCTCCAGCGAAACCGCGACCGGGGACGGGAGCGGGGTGCGCGCGGCGTCGAGGAGCGCGCGGAGGGGGCGGAGGGGTTCTTGTGCCTTGCGACGATCGCGGGTGCGATCCGGCCGGCGGCCGGACTCAGAGAGGTCGGGAGTGGGATGATCGCGCCGGGAATCCTCGAGAGCGGGTGCTGGCTTGCGCTCGGGAGCGATCTCTACATCGCCTCGAGACGCGGCTCGCGCCACGTCGAGGTGGAGCGGCTGTCTCTGGCTGGCCGCCAGTTTCTGCACCGTGAAGTCCGGGCCGAAGGCCTTCGCGAGTTCCTCTCGCCAGGTGGTACTCAAGGCCCCGTGTGTGATCGACGTGTCCTTCTTCTTGCGTGTCCGGATGGCCACGTGACCCGCTTCCCGTGCGTCTCGGTAGCCGACCGACTCGATCTGCGCGCGTCGCTTCGAGTAGTAGGCCTTGGTCTCGGCGGGGATCCCCGGGATCCGGACGTAGCCGAAGGCGATGCCGACCTCGAGACCGAACTCCCTCTCGAGGTTGGACGCGAGCACCTCCCGGTAGAGCGTACCGTACTTCTTCATGAAGCCCGGCTTGAACGCGAGCGTCGACGCCAGCGCACGCCAGCGCCCGTCGGGACCACGAGCGAGGTTGGCGACCAAGGCGTGGGTGTGCACCTGCGGGTCGTTCTCCCTCGACGAGTAGTGCGGAAAGCGGGCGACGACCAGGCCTTCGGCATCGATGAGCTGCTTGCCCGCCTTGCCCATGCGGCACTTGGCGAGGTCGTCCTCGACCATGTCGAGGACGAAGACGACGGCGTCGTCGTGGCACTCGAGGAGTCGCTCGCGCTCGGACTCCGAGGTCGTCGCGGCGTAGAGCAGGCTGAACTCCTTCGGCGCGCTGAACGTGAAATCGAACCCCGGGCGCCGGGCTCGTTTTCCTTCGGTCCGGCCGGCGTTCTGCACCAAGGCCACGGTGCGGGTGGGCGAGAAGCCCTGGAAGACGTTGCGATACTGGGTCGAGTCGACTTCGCCGCGCAGCCCGAGGGCCCGGCATCCCCGGCCGAACCACCTGCCGCGTCCCTTCGCCTCCTCCTCGTAGTAGCTGACTTCCTGGCCCGTCTCGAGCGAGTTCGCGAGGTCGTAGTAGCCGAGACTCTGCGGGCTGATCCGGCGAATGGTCAGCACGGTTAGAGCGATCGGCCCCGGTGCTGAGACTGGTCCTGATCGGCGGAGTCATGCCGCTGCCTTCGCTGGCGCGGAGATAGCTCCAAGCCGATGCGCTCTTGGTTATCCTGCGATAGCCCCGAGTCGCGGACGTTCGCGGCGCTGATCGACCGGGCGAGTGTCTGCGGTGTACTTCGAGCAAAGACCGAGTGAGCGAGCTTCTCGCCCACCGTGGTCTCCCAGATACCAGCCGCGAATGCCTCTGAGGTCCGCAGAGGCGTCCAGATCTCGAGGCCGGCATCGGAGACTTCCGAGACCCGCTGCATCGCGTCTTCAAACCGGACACGTTCGTCAGCGCCTAGATCCTTCACGCGAACGACGTCGGCATTCGTCAGCGCCGGCATCTCCGTCTCTCGGATGAGCTTGTAGGGGTTGTCGGCGCTCGTGGCGACGGCCAGGCGACGACCTTCATGCTCGTAGAGCAGCCAGACGCGCGGCGTCGATTCGTCCTCGACCTGCGTTCGGACCACGATGGACAGCCTGGCGACATCGCCGGTCACTTGCTGATTTCGGTCTACCTGGTTCATGGGATCGTCCATCGTTGCGGCTCCGTGTCCTCAGGGTCTCAAAGTAACGGACTCACCCTCGACCTTCAGCGACTCGTGGGCAAGAACATGGGGAAGGACCTTGTGGAGGCCGCGGGCAGACCGAGCCGAGCGCTTCAGGTTCTTCCGAACCGCTTCCTTGATCTGCTTGGCCGTGAGAGTTCCGCCACTCGACCGCAGCGCATCGTGGACCATCGCCAGCAACTCGGAGCGAGTCGCACTCGGCTTCACCGCGGAGCCGGAACGCGACTTCGAGGTCAACGCTGAGAGAGCGTCCTGGACCCGCTGAAGTTCTGTCTTGATGCCCTGTGCCTCGAGTTCCTTCTCTTCGAGTTGCCGCTGAAGCTGCTCCTGTTCCGCGGCAAGCTGCTCGACGACGGCATGGATGGTTTCGCTCATGCGACCATTCACGCATCCGACGCGGCGATCGGCAAGAGGTCGCGCAGCAGGCCGCATCCGACCGCGTATACGTCTCAAACGAGCATCTATGACCCCGTAGAGCGTGCTTCGCAGTCGACACCGAGCGTCGACGTATACGACTCGTATACGGACGCAAGTCCTGTCGACGCCTACGTGTGACCGTTGATTAGAGCAGTTTCACGTAAACATTGGAGCACACCTATGCACCTGTCGGTGCGGGCGGCCGGACGGCAAGATGCGGTTGCGCGACGCGAGCTACGAACTCGCCGAAGCAATTCAGAACCGCACTCGGAGCACATCATGGACTGGCCGCAATACATGACCATGGAGCACTTGCTCGCCACGAAGCAGGGCAAGTACGGAACGCTGTCCGTCGTGGCGCGGCTGAGTACCGCCCCCTCGTCGCGGGTGCGCGAGGTCATGTCCGCCGTGGGGCTTGCCTCCAGGCAGGAGACTGGCAACGCGGCGATCGTGCACGAGTTCGAGGGGCACATCCACGCGTTCTTCACGAGCCCCGATCACCCCCTCAAGTTGGGCTTCTCGGATCGAGTGCCGGGCGATGGTCAGCTCGTCGTCCGGACGAGACAGCTCAAGGAGAGTCAGGTGGAGGGGCTCAACGACGCGATGCGCCATGTCCTGGAACTGCAATCCTGCGGGCTCGACCTGTGGACGCGGCAGAGGACATCCGCTGCGTTCGCCGCGGACATCTGGCATCAGACGTTTGGCGAGAGGCTGGAGCACCGGATCTTCGGGCTCAGCAACGCCGACAACCTGGGCCGGTCGATCCTCGAGTTGGGCCATCGGGAGCGGGCGTATCTCCGGACGGAACGGGAGACGGTCGACCTCCGCATCTCGGAGCGGATCCTCGAGCTGACGCAGCGCGAGGATTCTCAGGACCGGTCGCAGGGCAGGGGTCTCGGGCTCTGATGCGGGGCGAGTCGGAAATCCTCAGGAATGGGAACGGCGTCGGGCCGCGGCGGGTCCCGAACGGCCTGCTCCTCGACGCCCAGGAGCTGGCTGACGAGCTCCGGCTGTCGTTGCGCCACGTCCGGCGTCTCGACGACACGGGCAAGCTGCCGCGGGCGATTCGGCTCGGCAAGTCGGTGTGCTGGTCGCGGGCCGAGATCGAACGGTGGGTCGCGGCCGGGTGTCCGGACCGCGCGGCCGCGCAACCGGAGGAGTCAGAGTCGAAGTCGGGGTCGGCCTGAGCGATGGCGGACAAGGCACACATTGGTGAGTTGATTCCGCTGCGTGCGGTCTGCCAGGCGCTGGGCCTTTCCCTGCCAGAGATCCGCAAACTGGCGGAGCACGATCCCACCTTCCCGCCGATCGAGTGGGCGGGACCGCGGAGCGGTCATGTCTGGCGTGAAGACTTCGAAGCCTGGAAGGCCGCGCGACACGAGAGAGCTCGCGATCGGGCGCGTCAGCAGAAGGCTCGGGAGACGTTCCTCAGGGGCGGCTCGTCCGAGGACCTGCCCGAGTTCCTGAGAGGGCAACGCTGAGATGTCACGACGCCTCGGCGGCCCCGGGCGACTCCTCGAGGAGTTCGTCAGCCAAGTGGTCGAACGCCGCGAGCATCGATTGCCGCAGCTGGAGAAGAGTCGCGTGCCCGTAACGCTTCGAGACGCTGCCCCTGTTGCTCCAGCCACCCAGCTTGTCGACGTGGACCTCCGGGGCGTGGAGTTGGAGTTGGGAACGGAACGAGTGTCGGAACGTGTGGGCGTGGAATCGCGCCCGCAGGTCACTCGGGATCTTGTTCTTCCAGCGCGGGAAGAAGTTGCGCTTCAGGTCGTGAGCGACCTTCTCTCGGTCTCCTTCACCCGGTCGCCAGATGTACTCGTTCGATCGGCCTTCGGCGCAGAGTCCGGTGCAGATGCGAAGAAGGGGGGCGCTCATGGGGACCTTGCGCGTGCCGCGCTTGCCCTCCTTGGGCACCGTGATCACTCCGGCCTGAAGATCCAGGTGGCGCCGCCGCAGGTGAACGAACTCCCCGAGGCGCAGACCCGCCAAGAAGAGGATGGCGATGGCGTCGTGGAATGCAGACCCCGTCCGGCACCGACCAGAACTCGTACGAATTGCCGCGAGGATCTGGGCGACCTGGTCGGGCGTGTAGAACTGCCACTCCTCGTCCGAGTCAGTGTCGGGAGTGCCGTAGTGGTCCACGCGATCGACGGGGTTGGGGCCCGGGTGGAGGTTGGCATCGATGGCCGTCTTGAAGATCAAGCGCAAGGTCTGGCGCTCCTTGTTCAGGCGCGCGCCGGACGGTGTCTGCGGCTTGTGGGTGCACGGTTCCTTCCGCTCTCGGCACTTGCAGCGGAAGTTGGCCTCGGTGGATCGACTCGCGAGGTACTCGGTGATGGTCCCGGAGTCGATCTGCGGCAGCAGCACGCTGCCGCCGAAGCGACGGTAGAGGGTGGCCGAGATCTCGCGGTAGTGCCGGACGGTCGCGGGTCTGCACGGTTGGACCAGGCTTCGGCGGAACCCACGCTGTTCTGCCCGCTCCAGGAAGAGGCGGAGTGCGTCCTCGAAGGTCAGGATCTCGGGGATGTCGGCGACCTGCTGGCCGCGCTCCCGGATCAGCCGGGCATCTCGAGCCGCAACGTCGGCGTGCTCGCGCCACGGGCCGGGAATGCGCTTGCCTTCCACCATGGGGAAGGCTCGGAAGCGCCAGCCGAAGGCCTTCGTCCAGCGTCGAGCGACACCGGGAGGACACTTTGGTGGGCGGCCCTTTCGAGGGAGATTCACGCCCGGATTGTAACCGCGAACTGTAACCGCGTAACGAGATCGTGCTAGAAAACTACGGACAGGTGCTGAATTCGAGCACTAACCACCGGACTGTCGATCCGGTGGTTGCGGGTTCGATTCCCGTCGCCCTCGCCATCCGAAACCCCTCAGCTCGATCGAGTTGTGGGGTTTCGCCCTTTCCGGGCCAGCGGTGCGACCGCCACCCCCGAGAGCGCGACCCCCGAGAGCGTCGCCCCCATGACGGCACATCCCGGGCCGGCGCCCCGCCCGCCGGACGACCGCCGCCGCCGTCACTCCGCCTTCTTCTTCTTCTGCTTGCTGCGCCGCGCCTCGTGCGCGGGGTTGGCGACGTCGGGCTGCTTCATCGACATGTCGAGTAGCGCGACCTGGCTGCGCAGCGGCAGTTCGCCGACCGCGCGCGCGATGCGCTCGCTCTGGCCGTCGGGGCGGATGCGGCGCGCTTTGACGTTGTCCTTCAGCGCCATGCCGAGCACCTCCTCGACGACGCGCAGCTTCAGCTCGGGGTCGAGGATCGGGGCGGCGACCTCGACGCGCCGGTCGAGGTTGCGGATCATCCAGTCCGCCGACGACAGGAAGACGCGCGGCTTGCCGGCGTTCTCGAAGTAGTAGACGCGGCTGTGCTCGAGGAAGCGGTCGACGATCGCCTTGACCGTGATGTTCTCGCTGAGGCCGGGCACGCCCGGGCGCAGGCAGCAGACGCTGCGAACGCTGAGCTCGATCCTGACGCCGGCGCGCGACGCCTCGTACAGCGCGAGGATGACCTCGGGGTCGGCGAGGTTGTTCAGCTTCGCGCGGATCGCGGCCGGCTTGCCGGCCTTCTGGTTGTCGACCTCCGCCCGGATCCACTTCAGCAGCTGCTCCCGCAGCGTGAACGGCGCCACGAGCAGGTGCTCCATGTGGGGCACGCGCGTGTAGCCGGTGATCATGTTGAACGTCTCGGCGACCTCCTCGCCGAGTTCGGACCGGCCGGTCAGCACGCCGATGTCGGTGTAGAGCCGCGCGGTCGCAGGGTTGTAGTTACCGGTGCCGAGGTGGCAGTAGCGGCGCAGGCTGTCGTCGTCCTCCCGGCGCACGACCAGCGTGCACTTCGCGTGCGTCTTCATGCCGACGATGCCGTAGACGACGTGCACGCCGGCCTGCTCCATGCGGCGGGCCCACTGGATGTTGGCCTCCTCGTCGAAGCGAGCCTTGAGCTCGACGACGACCGTGACCTGCTTGCGGCGCTGCGCCGCCTCGATCAGCGCCTCGACCATCACGTTCTTGCTGCCGGCGCGGTAGATCGTCTGCTTGATCGCCAGCACCTTCGGGTCGCGCGCGGCGAAGCGCACGAAGTCCTCCACCGTCGAGAACGCGTCGTACGGGTGGTGCAGCAGGATGTCCCCGTCGCGCAGGTCCGAGAACATGTCGTCGGCCGACGACCACCGCCACTGCCGCCGCGGCTTCGTCGGCTCGTCCTTCATCGCGGGCAGGTCGATGAGCTGGTAGAGCTCCATGATCCGGCCGAGGTTGACCGGGCCGTCGCAGAAGTAGATGTCGTCCGTCTCGAGGCCGAACGCCTTGAGGAAGCGGTCGAGCACCTCCGGGTGCGCGTCGCTGTCGATCTCGAGCCGCACCGGTTCGCCGCGCCGGCGCTTGACGAGCTCCTTCTCGATCGAGCTCATCAGGTCGGTCGCCTGCATCTCGTCGACCTCGAGGTTGCTGTCGCGCGTGACGCGGAACGTGCTGGTGTGCACGACCTCGAGCCCCGGGAACAGCTCGTGCAGGTTGGCCTGCACGACGTCGGCGGTGAACACGTAGGCGCGCTGGCCGTCCTGTTGAGACCGCCGCAGGATGCACGGCAGGGCCCGCGCGACCCGCACGAACTCGGCCGCGACGATGGCGACCGTCGCTCCCAGGGCGAGCGCCTGCACGCCGACGAGCACCGCCGCGGGGTGCAACCACGCCGTGAGCGGAGCGAGGAGCAG
>CALJUJ010000257.1 GCA_937975525.1 uncultured bacterium | reverse complement strand
GGCAGCGTGTGCGTCTTCGCCGCGGCCGGCGAGCGGCCGGATACCGTCCGCTTCCGTGTCGCCGACACGGGAACCGGTCTCGAAGCATGGCAGATCGGCCAGCTGTTCCAGCCGTTCACCCAGCTTCACGGCCAACACCATGGCGGAACCGGACTCGGACTCGCGATCGCGAAGCGACTCATGGAAGCCATGGGCGGCACCGTCGGAGCCGACGGTCAGGCGGGCCAAGGCAGTACGTTTTGGTTCGAGGTTCCCATCGGCGGCCACTGACGCACCCGGGCAGCGGCGGCGACGGCTACCGCTCGAGGTCAGTCGACGTCGCCGAGGTGCATCGCCTCGAAGTCGACTCCGTCCGTGCTCGACGCTCCGGAAGGAACGACGTACTCCCCCTGCCGACACGTCGCGGGATCGGGCAGGTTCGCCGACATGCCCGCAACACCGCCGACCGGAACGTAGACCGTTCGCCAACCGCAGCCGACGATCGCCGGAAACTCCTCGGACCAACCACTCGCCCGCCGCAGGATGAGGGCGGCGTCGAACGCCGTGAGCACGCCGTTGCCCGTCACGTCGCCGACGATGTGCGTGTGAGCGTCGACTGAACCTCCCGCGACAATGGAGCTCAGCAATGCAGACGCATCCGCCTCCGTCACGGCGTCGGCTGCCTCCATGTCGGACATCGGCACGACCCGGACGTCGCCGGCGGTGAGCGCGAGCGCATAGCTTCCATCCGCGTTCGTCGTCGCCGTGTGGGTGCTCGCAGCCGCGATTGCGTGAAGCACGACTTCCGCCACGCCTTCGTTCGAGTCGGCACGGCGGATATGACCACCGACGTAGGCCGTGGGCGTCGGTGACGGTGTTGCCGGTGCCGTGTGGGTCGGCGTCGCCGTCGATGCGGACGTCGGAGTCGCGCTGGGAACGCCGGCGCAAGCGGCAGGGCGCACCGCACTCCAATCGGGACAGCCCGCCCCACTGCCAATCGCCAGCGATCCGCTGGTCGGGTAGGTCACCTGCCTTCCGGAACCATCGCGGAAGACGAAGAAATACCGGTGACAACCGCCGCCGACGCCAGCAACCTCGGCGTGCCACGCGCCGTTGGTCGTCGTGCCGCGTCCGAGTTGCAGCGGATGGCAACTGCCCTCGACGTTGACGGCAGCGCTGGTCGGGCCGGCCGCGTCGTACCAGTTGGCCCAGAGCGCGACGGTATCGGCCTGCTGCGGGTAGTGCGACCCGGACGGGACCCGTGCCGGCGTGCCGCCGTGGCCGAAGTCACCGACCGCGGGACCGGAGACGCCGACGCCGACCGAGCCCTGCGCTTTCAGGATCAGCCAACGGTGGCCGTTGGCGCTGGTGAACTGGCAGGCGGTGGTGGCCGACGGCTCGTAGAGCCAGAGGTAGAAGGCGTAGTCCGGGTCGGTCGGCGAGGCGATGATCTCGCCGGCGGGGCTGGCGCCGAAGTACTGAACTCGCTGCCACCACGGGGTGGACGCCGATCCACTGCAGGCGCAGGCGGCGGTCCCGTCGCAGGCGTGCGGGTACAGGCTGGAAATGTCACTCGGCACGGTGCAGCGCGAGTCGTGGGCGAAATAGCCCTGCAGACGCATTTCGTCGGAGTGGAAGCGCGCGGCCGAATTGAGAGCGTGCGACCACGGCAGCGGCGGCAGGGGCGCATAGCAGGCCTTCTCTCCGCAGTTGCCGCCGCAAGCTGCCATCTCGAACGGTGGATCGGCGCGGGCGCGGTTGATCCATTGATGAATGACGCGTTCGCGCCAGTTGGGGAATCCATCGACCGCCTCGCCCACTGCCGCCGCGGCCGACGGGCCCGCGGCGACCGTCGCCAACAGGAGGGAGGCGCGGATCGCGCGATGTGCGATGGGACGTGAAATCATGCCTCCCGACCTGCCGGTTCGCTCGTGCCCACGCCGCCGATGATCGCGCATACGGCGCGACATACAATCGGAAACGTCGCGGTCGCGACGTCGGGTTCAGCGAACGAAGGTGCGGGCGACCAGCCCTTGCAGGCGAGCGACGAGCTCGTTTCGCGATTGTCGCATGCCGTTGGCGGCCCAATCGGCGAGGACGACCTGGTCGAGGGCCGAGAAGGTCTTGGCGAGAAAGCTCGGGTCCTCGTCGACGAAGACGCCGCGCTCGATGCCACGGCGGAAGATCGACGACTGCAGATCGTGGATGGCGCTCCAGATGGCCGCGCGCTCGCTGCCGCCCGAGGTCGGCGCCTGGGTCCAGGCGCGGCCCTCGCGCAGGTGGAGCAGGAGAAACGACCGGTTCTCGAGAAAGTAGTCGATGTAGGCCTCGGAAAGTCGCTGAAGGGATTCCTGCGGTGATCCGGCCTCGGCGACGACGCTCTCGACGAGGGCGAGCATCTGCCGCCCGCGCCCGTCGAGGATGGCTTGCAGGAGCTCGACCTTGCCCGGGAAGACGCCGTAGATGGTTCCCATCGACAGGCCGGCACGTTTGGAGATGTCCTGGAGTTTGGCGGCTTCGAAGCCGTGCTCGGCGAACACCTGCTCGGCCGCGTCGACGACGTGCTGTCGATACACCTCGAGGCGCGCGGCGCGGGCGCGATCGCGCGGGCTCGGTTTGCGAACCGCCTTGGGCACGGCGCCGACATAGCATTCGCGAAACATCTTGACAACTCGGAATTCCGAATGGTAATTCGCGGAACTGAATCCTAGATCCAATCAAGTGCCGACCGCAGGTCTCCGTGCGAGCCCGCCGACGCGAAAGGAGTTGCACCATGGAGTTCGGAATCTTCTCGCAGATGCACGTCCCCGAGGGCGAATCCGAGCACGAGCGCTTCATGCGCGAAATCGAGGTGTCCGAGGCCGTCGATGCCGTCGGCTTCAAGTACAACTGGGCGCCAGAACACCATTTCCTCGAAGTTTACTCGCACCAGCCCGCCCCCGAGGTCTTCCTCAGCTGGGTCGCCGCACGTACCAAGCGCATCCACATCGGCCACGCGATCGTCAACATCACCGCCGCCGTGAACCACCCCGTGCGCGTCGCCGAGCGCATCGCCACCATGGACCATCTCTCCGAAGGCCGGGTCGAGTTCGGCACCGGTCGCGGCTCCTCCACGGCCGAATGGGCCGGTTTCGACATCCCGTCCGCCGACGAGACCAAGCCGCGCTGGCGCGAGTCCCTCGAGCAGATCCCGCGCATGTGGAAGGACGAGCCCTACTCCTTTGACGGCCAGTACTTCCGCACGCCGGAGCGCAACGTCCTGCCCAAGCCCTACACCCAGCCGCACCCGCCGATGTGGGTCGCCTGCTCGAGCCCCAAGACGTTCGTCGAGGCGGGCGAGCTCGGCCTCGGCGCCCTCTGCTTCACCTTCGGCACCCCCGACCAGATCAAGGACAACATCCGCGCCTACAAGGACGCGGTGAGCCGCTGCACCAACCCGATCGGCGGCTACGTCAACGACAACATCGCCGTCACCACCAACATGCTGTGCCTCGAAGACGGCGATCGCGCCCGCGATCTCTACTCGAAGGCCAAGACCGAGAAGTTCACCCAGGTGTTCTTCAAGTGGCTCGACTCCATCCCGCGCCCACAGGGGATGCCGAAGACCGGCCCCATCCCCGACATGCCGGCGCCGACGCCCCAGAGCCTCAAGGAAGGCCTCCAGTACGGCGGCCGCCAGATCGGCGACCCCAACGAGGTCGCCGACGTCATCCAGATGTACGTCGACATCGGCGTCGACCAGCTCATCTACGCACCACTGACCCTGGCCCTCGATCAGAAGACCGTGCTCGAGTCGATCGAAACCTTCGGCAAGCACGTTCTGCCGCGCTTCGACAAGGATCCCGTGCACAGCACCAAGCGGCGCCGCGAGGCGCAGCTGAAGAAGGCTGCTTGAGCGACCCAGCCACGGCGAGCGGAGCGTCCCGCCCGCCCCTGCACGAGGCGTCGATGCGTCACGTCTGCGACAAGGTCCTGATCGGCGGCGAATGGGTCGCCGCCGACGGCGGCACCTACACCGTGGTCAACCCGGCCACCGAAGAGGCCGCCGGCGAGGCCCCGCAAGCCTCGGTCGAGCAGGCGCGCGCCGCCGCCCGCGCCGCCCGCACCGCACTCACTTCGGGGCCCTGGCCGCGGCTCTCCGGGGCCGAGCGCGCCGAGCTCCTCGAGCGCGCCGCTGCGGCTTTTCGTCGCGAGATGGGTGGACTCGTCGACTTGACGATCGCCGAAACGGGGGCCGTGCGCCGGGTCGCCGAGCCGCAGCAGGTCGGCGCCGTCGCCGCGCGGCTGGCCAGCAATGCCGCGCTCGCGCGCGAAGCCAGCGAGATCGGCCTGCCACCACGGGAAACCACCGGGCCGCACGGAACGGCCTTGACGTCGGGTCTCGTCGTTCGCGACCCGGTCGGCGTGGTCGCCTGCATCACCCCCGCGAACTTTCCGATGACCAACTGTGCCGGCAAGATCGGACCGGCCCTCGCCTGCGGCAACACCTGCGTCGTCAAGCCGGCGCCGCAAGACCCGCTGGCCGTCGCCGAGCTGTGCCGGATCGTCGACGCGTTGCTACCTCGCGGCGTGCTAAACTTCGTGTGCGGAGCGTCGACATGGTTTCGTTCACGGGAAGCACGGCCGTCGGCGTGCGCATTCAGCAGGCGGGCGCCGCGACCATGAAGCGCACGCTCCTCGAGCTCGGGGGGAAGTCGGCACAGATCGTCTTCGCCGACGCCGATCGCGCCCGCGCCCTGCGCGGCGCGATGATGGTATGGAGCTTCCACAGTGGGCAGATCTGCATCGCTGGCTCCCCGCTGCTGGTTTAAGAAGCGATTTACGCCAAGTTCACCGAGCAACTCGCCGCCGCCAGCAAGGGCATCGGCATCGGCGATCCGAACGCGCCGGAGACCGTGATGGGACCCCTGGTCTCGGCGGCGCAGCGTGATCGCGTCGAAGCCTACGTCGCCCGCGGCTGCGAAGAAGGCGCCGTCCTCGCCTGCGGAGGCAAGCGCCCCGAACACCCGCAACGCGGTTTCTACTACGAGCCCACGCTGTTCACCGACGTCCGCAACGACATGGCGATCGCCCGTGAGGAGATCTTCGGCCCGGTGATCGCCGCCATTCCCTTCCGCGACGAAGCCGAAGCGATCGCACTCGCCAACGAATCCGATTTCGGGCTCTACGGCTACGTCTGGAGCGGCGACACGGCGCGCGCGGTGCGCGTCGCGCGAGCGCTGCGGACGGGCACGGTGCAAATCAACGGCAGTAGCCCCAATCCCGAGGCGCCATTCGGCGGCTACAAGATGAGCGGCGTCGGCCGCGACGGCGGGCGCTTCGCCATCGACGCCTACACCGAGCTGAAGTACATCGGGTGGACGGCATGAAGGCGGTGGTCGCATTCGGGGGTGAGCGCGGCGTCGCCGTCACCGACGTCGAGGTGAAGGACCCGGGCCCGGGTGAAGTCCGCGTCGAGCTCCGCGCGGCCGGCCTGTGTCACTCCGACGTCAGCGTCATCGACGGCACCATTCCCTACCCGACGCCGGTGGTGCTCGGGCACGAAGGCGCCGGAGTCGTCGCAGCCGTCGGTGCCGGCGTGAGCTCGGTTCGCGAGGGGGACAACGTGTTGTTGAGCACGTTGGCGCACTGCGGGCGCTGCGCCGCGTGCGACGTCGGCCGCCCGACGGAGTGCCGCAACGCACCGAGCCCGGTGGCCACCAAGCCGTTTCGTATCGACGGGCAGGACGGGTTCCAGTTCGCCAACACCTCGACCTTCGCCGAAGCCACGGTGATCCGCGAGCAGAGTGCGATTCCGATCGACCCGCGGGTGCCGTTCGACCGCGCCTGCCTGATCGGCTGCGGGGTGATGACCGGCTTCGGCGCCGTGGTCAATCGCGCCCAGGTCGAGACCGGGGCCAGCATGGCGGTCTTTGGCGTCGGCGGCATCGGCCTCAACTGTGTGCAGGGCGGCGTCCTGTCCGGCGCCGGCAAGATCATCGCCGTCGACGTCGCGCCGAAGAAGCTCGAGTGGGCACAGCGCTTCGGGGCCACCCACGTCGTCAACGCCGCCGAACAGGATCCCGTCGAGGCGATTCGCGACCTGACCCATGGCGGGGCCGACTACACCTTCGAGGCCGTCGGCAATCTTCAGGTCATCCAGCAGGCGCTCGCCGCGCTCGGACCCGGCGGCGCGTTGACCATCGTCGGCGTGCCCAAGATCGGATCGAGCTTCGACTTCGTCGTGCAGGCGCTCTACCAGAACAAGGCGATCCTCGGCTGCCGTTACGGCACTGCTCGGCCACGCCGCGACTTCGCCCTGCTCGCGGAGCTGTATCTGGACGGACGCCTCAAGATCGACGAGCTCATCACCTGTCACTACGCCCTCGACGACTTCGACCGGGCGCTCGCGGACCTGCGCGCCGGCCAACTGGCGCGCGGCGTCTTCGTCATGGACGCACAGCTAGAGCAATAGGACCATCCAGAAACGGAGGAGAGGCCATGGGTAAGTACGGTTTTCGTGTCATCGACGCCGACGGGCACGGTGGAGATCTCAAGGATTGGCACTTGCGGTTGCCACCCGAGTTCAAGTCGAACTGGGAAGAGCGTCGCGAGCGCATCAAGAAGCACTTCGCCAATCTGCCCGGGGTCGGCATCAAGGAAACGAAGGGAACCGCCAAGCTCAACAGCCTCGAGCGCGAGGGGATGACCGATCCCGCCGCCCGCCTCGAAGACATGGACCTCGAGGGCATCGACACGACCATCATGTTCCCCGGAGGCGCCGGCGAGGAATGGGCCGGCCTCGACCTCGAGTTCGCGATCGCCGTGTGCCGCACCCTCAACGACGCAC
Source organism: uncultured bacterium (assembly GCA_937975525.1). Classification (GTDB taxonomy): domain Bacteria; phylum Desulfobacterota; class Binatia; order HRBIN30; family HRBIN30; genus CALJUJ01. Next base: position 3,123 of record CALJUJ010000257.1, on the reverse strand, counting down.
GCGCCGAGTTCACGCGTCACAATCCCGAGCGCCTCAAGTCGATCGCCAAGCTACCGTTGATCGATCCGCAAGCCGCGATCGACGAGCTGCGCCGCGCCGTCAACGATCTCGGGATGGTCGGCATGGTCTGCCCCCAGCACATCCGCGACAAGAACCTCGACCACCCCGACTTCGACCCGGTGTGGGCCGAGGCCGAGAAGCTCGGCGTCGCGGTCTGCGTGCACGGCGGCGGGCAGGCTCTCGACCAGGTACCGATCGGCGTCGACCGCTACACCACCCGCCTCGAGGTGCACGCCCTGACGCACCCGATCGGGCAGATGCTTGCGGTGATGAACTTCTCGGTGGGCGGCATTCTCGCCAAGCATCCGAAGTTGCGCGTCGCCTTCATGGAAGCAAACGTCGGCTGGCTGCCGTTCTGGCTCGACCGCCTCGACGAGCACTGGGAGCTGACTCCGGAGCAGGCGCCGCTCATCGATCGCAAGCCGAGCGAATACATCCTCTCGGGCAACTGCTTCATCGGCTGCGACCCCGACGAGCGACAGATCCCCACGGTCGTCGATCAGTGCGGCGAGGGAGTCGTCGTCTACGCCTCCGACTACTGCCACTGGGACTGCGCGTTTCCGGACACGGTCAAGATCATCGCCGAGCGTGACGACCTGTCGAAGAGCGCCAAGGAGCACATCTTCCACATCAACCCAGGGCGGCTGTACGGCCTGAGCTGAGTTGGGGGGCGCGGAGGCTCTGCCTCCGCGCCTTTCTCCATGGCCGTCGATCTGCCAACTCTGCTCGCCCCGCGCCGCTGCGCGTTCCTGATGATGGAATGCCAGGAGGGAGTCATCGGCACCTCGGGTCTCGGCGACCTTCCCGACGCCGTGCGCCGCCATGGCGTGGTCGACAACATCGCCCACCTTCTCGCCGGCGCCCGCGCCGCGCGCGTTCCGGTCTTCCACCTGCTCGCCGCGCGTCGCCCCGACCACGGCGGCTCGAGCGCGAATTGCCGCTTGTTCGCCCGCGGCCGCAAGGTGGAGCCGCTCGTCGACGGATCGCCGCGGCAGCGTCCCGTCGCGGCGCTCGCACCGCACCCCGACGACTACGTCGTCACCCGCTTCCACGGCGTCTCTCCTTTCCACGGAACCGAGCTCGACTCCTTGCTGCGCAACCTCGGAGTGCAAACCGTGGTCGCGACCGGGGTCTCGGTCAACGTCGCCCTGCTCGGATTGTCGATCGAGGCGGTCAATTTCGGCTACCAGGTGGTTCTCCCGCGCGATGCGGTCGCCGGCGTCCCCGACGACTACGTCGACGCCGTGTTCCGGCACACGCTCGCGCTCCTCGCGACCGAGTGCCGCAGCGACGCGGTCGCGGCGGCGTGGAGCAGCGGTCGCGCGACTTGACGCGTTCGCCACCGGCGACGGAGGATCCCCGCATGCTCATCCTCGAGCTCCTGCGTGACCGTGCGCGCCAGCGCACCGAGCACACTTTCATCCATCACGAGGGTCGGCGGTTGACCTACGCCGCCTTCGACGAGGCCTCGACGCGCGCCGCCTGGGCGCTCCACGGTCTGGGCGTCGTGCCCGGCGACCGGGTCACGGTCGCGATGGCGAACTCCATCGAGTATCTCGTCGCACTGTTCGGCATCCTCACGGCCGGGGCCATCTACCATCCGGTCAACGCCAAGCTCGGCGCCGCCGAGCTGACGTTCATCCTCGGACACGCCGAGCCGACGCTGTTGATCTCCGATCCGACCCATCGCGACGTGATCGAGAGCCCGGCTTTGACCCTGCCCGCCGGCTGTCGGACGGCGCTCTTCTCCCCCGCGTACGAGTCGTCCGGCGATGCCGGGCGCCACATCGACTTCGGTGCGGCCGTCGCGGCCGCATCCGCCGCCCCGTGGACCTGGATGCCGGCCGCAGGCGACCCGTCGACCCTGCTGTACACGTCGGGGACGACCGGGCGTCCGAAAGGGGTCTTGTTCCATCACGGCAGCACCGGAGCGGCCGGCAAGCACTTTCTGGAGACACTCGGCGTCACCGCCGACGACGTCGTCCTCGCCGTGACACCCTTGTTTCACGGCAACGCCTGGGGCGCGGTGGTGACGGCGCTGCAGGCGGGCGGGACCGTGGCGTATCCCGTGAGCTTTCGCGCCAAGGACTTCTGGGACCTGGTCGAGAGTACGGGTGCGACGGTGCTTTACACGCTGGGGACGATCCTCGCGATCCTCCTGACCCATCCACCCAGCCAGCGCGAGCGCTCGAGTGGCCTGCGGGTCATCCTCGGATTGGGCAGCGCCCCGATCCGCGATCGCATCATCGACCGCTTCGGCGTCGCCCATGTCGCCGAGTGTTTCGGCTCGACCGATGCCGGCGTCGTGACCATCACGCCGCTCGGCGAGGCTCCCCGCGAAGGCTCGGCCGGGCCGCCGGTGCCGGGCGTCGAGATCGTCGTACGCGACGACGCCGGCAACTCGTTGCCCCAAGGGGAAATCGGCGAGATCACGATCGCCTCGCCGCACCGCATGGCCGAGTACTTCCGCGATCCCGAGCAGACCGCCGCGGCCCTCCGCGACGGCTGGTTCTTCACCGGCGACCTCGGCTACCTCGACGCCGATGGCTGGCTGTACTTCGTCGACCGCAAGCGCGACGTGATTCGCCGCGGTGGTGAGAACATGTCGTCGGTACAGATCGAGAAGACGCTGCGCGAGCATCCGCGCGTCGTCGAGGCGGCCGTCATCGGCGTTCCCGACGACGTGCTCGGCCAGGAGGTCAAGGCCTTCGTCGTCGCCGACGGCGAGCTGAGCGCCGAAGAGCTACGCGCCTTTGCCGCCGAGCGCCTGGCGAAGTTTCAGGTGCCGCGACTGTGGGAGTTCCGCGACGAGCTGCCGAAGACGCCGACGCAGAGAGTCGAGAAGTACAAGCTTCGTGAGGAGTCGGACCGGGGCAAGCGCCTGCTCGGATGAGCACGGCCACGGCTCAAGGCGCCAGGGAATCCATGCGCAGGCGAGAGACCGCGACCTGGAGACGGCGGCGCACCATCCATTGCGAGAGGCCCAGCTCCGCGGCGATGTCGGCGATGCGCAATCCGCGCAGAAAGCGGAGCTCGACGACCGCGAGCTCCTCGGCCGGCAGC
>CALJUJ010000256.1 GCA_937975525.1 uncultured bacterium | reverse complement strand
GAAGCGTTCTTAGCAGGAGCAATCCGGCGTTGCGATACGGGCGCGGGGCCCCGCCGCCCCCCGCCTTCCGCCGGGACGGCGGACGCGCCAGCGCTGGGTCTTCGCCTCTCATGCTTGGGGTCGGCTCTGTAGCGCCCGGCGTCTCGGCGGGTCACCTCCGTGGCCCCGCTCCCCTCCCCGCCTTTCCGCCGGGACGGCGGACGCTACAGAGAATGCGAAGTGGGACGGCGGCCGGCGCGGCCCGGGGCGCGATTGCCCCGGGATCAGCGCCTCGGCATCATGCGCGCATGAGTCACTTTCAAGGCAAGACGATGTTCATCTCCGGCGCCAGCCGGGGGATCGGGTTGGCGATCGCCAAGCGCGTCGCCGCCGACGGTGCCAACGTCGCGTTGGTCGCGAAGACCGCGGAGCCCCACCCGAAGCTCGAAGGCACGGTCTATACGGCGGCCGAGGAGATCGAGGCCGCCGGCGGCAAGGCACTCCCGATCGTCGGCGACATCCGCGACGACGACGCGGTGTTCGCCGCCGTCGAGCAGACCGTCGCCAAGTTCGGTGGCATCGACCTCTGCATCAACAACGCCAGCGCCATCAACCTCAGCCCGGTGCAGACCCTGGACATGAAGCGCTACGACCTGATGCAGGACATCAACACGCGCGGCACCTTCGTCGTCTCCAAAGCGTGCCTCCCCCACCTCAAGAAGTCGGCCAACGGGCACATCCTCACCCTGAGCCCGCCCCTCAACCTCAACCCCAAGTGGTTCGCCGGACACGTCGCCTACACGATCTCGAAGTACGGCATGAGCATGGTCACCCTCGGCCTCTCCGGCGAGCTCGCGAGCGACGGCGTCGGCGCCAACTGCCTGTGGCCGCGGACGACGATCGCCACCGCGGCCGTTCTCAATCTGCTCGGCGGCCCCGAAGCGATGAAGCGCACGCGCTCCCCCGAGATCATGGCCGACGCCGCCTACGAAATCTTGTCGCGCAACGCGCGCAGCTGCACCGGCAACTTCTTCATCGACGACGAGGTCCTCGCCGAGGCGGGCGTGACCGACCTGTCGAAGTACGGTGGCGAGGGCGATCTCGATCTCGACATCTTCCTCGACGCCTGAGACGGCGACGGGCTGGGTGCGGCTCAGGAGAAGAACGCGCCCAGCCCGATCGTGAACATCAGACAGCCGAACAGCGCGTGCTCGAACGAAACCGCGGCCGTGGAGCGGGTGCGTTCCCAGGTGTACGCGAACATCGCTCCGCCGATCGCGGTGAACACGACCGCCACCCAGTTCTCGTACACGACGTGCATGTAGCCGAACGCCGCTGCGTTGACGGCGATGCGCGTCCACCGGTCGGCGAACAGCCCGGCGTAGCGGTGATAGAAGAACGTCCGGTAGACGATCTCCTGCGGGTACACCGACAGCAGCGGATACGCGACCATCAACACCGCCCACGTCCTGGGCTCGTCGCGGACGAGCTCGAACAGGCGCTCGGGGAACACGACCGCGGTGAACGCCGCGATGCCCGCCGCGCCGATCGCGAACGTCGCCAGAATGAGTGGCACCTCCGGGCGCAGC
>CALJUJ010000255.1 GCA_937975525.1 uncultured bacterium | reverse complement strand
CCGGCGACATGCCGATACGGATGTAGCCGTTGGCGAGCGCCTCCTGACGGTAGAACGTGTCCTCCAGCCGATCCGCAGGGGTGCCGATGCTCATGTCGAGAATGGCCGACTCGAACCCCGCCGCCGTCAGCGCCGCGTCGAGGTAGGGCAGCGCCAGGGTACCGTCGGGGCGCATCATCTCCTCGGACGCGTACTGCTGCGGCGGGAACGCGAGGAGAAACCTCGGGTTGCGGATGCGTTGGGACCAATTCATCGTTTGGGCGACCGATTCGCGATCTTAGAGAGTGTGCCGCGAGCGCGTCAACGCGGATCCTCGTCGCGGACGCCGCTCGCCGTTTCGCGAATCACGTACTGCGGAACGCCGGTGTAGAAGAGAAACAGCCGTCCCAGGTACTCGCCGATGGTACCGAGGATCATCAGCTGCACGCCGGAAAAGAAGGCGATGACGACGCCGATCGTCGGCAAGCCGACGGGAAGGTCGGGGTTCCACCAGAGCTTGTCGACGACGACGAAGCACAGAAACGCGCCGCTCAACAGGGCGCAGACGAACCCCAGAACCGCGGCGAGACGTAGCGGCAGGATCGAGAAATTCAGCACCACCCGTAGCCAGGCGGCGACCAGCGTCGACACCCGGTAGTTGGAACGCCCCGCGTGGCGCGCGCGGTGGTCGACCTCGAGCTGACCGATGCGACGCGTCGCCCACAGGATCAGGCCGTCGACGTAGGGCCAGGCACCGCGATAGCGAGCGATCTCGTCGACCAGGAACCGGTTCATCGCCTTGAAGCTCGACAAGTACAGGCCGCGGGGCTTGTGCAGCAGGAGTCCCATCAGGCCGTCGTGCAGCCGGCTCCCGAAGTTGCGCAGCGGCCCGTGGTGCTTGTCGCGGAAGCGTCCGTAGACGACGTCGTAGCCGCCGCTTTCGAGCTCGCGCCACAGGCGCAAGGCCTCGCCCGCCGGATGCTGGCCGTCGTCGTCGAGCACGACGACGACGGCGCCGCGGCAATGCCGCAGGCCGGCGAGCACCGCGCTGTGCTCGCCGAAGTTGCGCGCCAGGCCGACGAAACGCACGCGCCCCCCGGAGCGTGCCGCGAGGTCGCGGCAGACCTCGGCGCTCGCGTCGGCGGAGCCGTCGTCGACCAGCACGATCTCGAAGCTCTCGTCGCGAAAGGCATCCTCCGCCTCGCGCACCACCTGCGCGATCGTGCCCGCCCCGTGGTACACGGGGATGACGAGCGAACACGCGGGCGCAGCGGACATGGGCGGGTCATCCGACACGTGTTGCGGTGAGTCAAGCCGCGGCCGGCCTCGTTGGGGCGGCGGACGAGCCGTGGTAGGGATCGCGGCCGATGCCTCGACCTGGCCTCCTGGGCGGCGCCGCGGTCGCAATCGCCTTCGTCGCAACCTGCGCCCCGTACCTCGCCCTTCCCCCCGGCTCGGACGGCTGGAAGAACCTGTGGCTCATCGGCCATACGGCGCCGTGGCAGTTCCTCCACGATCCGACGATCGCCGGATACGCCTTTCGCTTCTACTTCGAGCCCCTGTGGGCACTATCCTTCTATCCGGACCTCGCCTTTGCCGAATGGCTCGGGGCCCCGGGGTACCATCTCGTCAACATCGCCGTCGCACTCGTCATCGCCTGGCAGATTGCCGGGTTCGTCGGCCGCGGCCGCGCGGGCGCGGCGGCGGCCGCCTTGTTCCTCGCTTCTCCGGTCGTCTGGTTCTGCGTCGCCATGCCCACCGCGCGCAACTACCTGCTCGGCACGTGCCTGGCCCTCGCCGCGGCGAGACCTTACTGGAACGCCTATCGGACCAGGCGGCCGGCCACGGCCGGCGCGGTGGCCGGCGCCGTCGCCTGCTACGCGCTTGCCGTAGCGAGCAAGGAAGCGATGGCGGCGCTCCCCGCCCTGCTGTTCGCCCTCGACCTGCGCGCGGGACGCCGACTGCCGGCGGCGCTGGTCCTGATGCTCCCCTTCGCCATGGCTCTCGCCTTTCTGCTGCTCTGGCGCTGGCACGTTCTCGGCGGCCTGGGTGGCTATTTCATGGCGCCGACGTTCGTGCCGACCAACTTCCTCGCGGCGTTCCCGATGCTCGGCACCCTGCTCTGGGGGCCGGCGGCGCCGCTCGGCGCCGCCGCCCTCGTCGCCTGCGCTTGGATCGTTCCGCGGCGCGGTGCCGCCGTCGCCATCGCCTGCCTCGTGGCGGCGCTGCCGTTCGTGCTCGCGGGCGACCTCGCCGCCGACGACCTCTACCCGGTCGCCGCCATTCGCCTCCTGCTGGCCTGGGCATGGCTCGCGGTGCTCGCGGGAAGCGCGGCCGCGAGCTCGGCGTCGCCGCGCCTCCGGTGGGCGAGCGCACTCGCTCTTCTCGCCCTGCTGTGGTTCCAATTCGGACAACGCCCAGTGGTCGACGCCGGCGTCCGGCGCGCGCTGCCGATCGAGCCGATCGCCGCAGCCCAGGCCGACGAACCGGTCGCCATCATTTCGGAGGCGAGCATGGCGCTCGCTTTCGAGCACCAGAGCCGCCGCACCGCAAAGCCTCCGCTGGCTGCATACCAGTCGCCGGCGAGCTTTCTGCTCGACCGAGCTCTGGGCTTCGCGCCCGAGCCCGACGCGACGAATCATCGCATCCGCGACGACTGGAACGTCCCCGAGCTGCCGCCGCTGGTTCTCGGCGACTCACGGGTCTGGGCCGACGCCGCGGGCCACTTCCATGCCGAATTGACGCCGGACGTCGCGCGCGACCTGACGCTCAGCTGGATCCACGTGAACGGACCAACCCGGTGGGTGGTAACTCTTCCCGTCGGCCGTACACGTCTCGCCCTGCCCGTCAGCCGGTCGGTGCGCGCGATCGTGCTCGCCAAGGTCG
>CALJUJ010000254.1 GCA_937975525.1 uncultured bacterium | reverse complement strand
CATACTGCCGAAGACCCGCCCGACCTCCTGCCCCCGGAACTCCATGATGTCGATCTCACCACACTGGGGCCAGCCGACCTCGTCGAAGTTGGCGCCCAACATCCAGAAGGCCGGCCACAACCCCTGCCCCGCCGGCAGCTTGATGCGCGCCTCGAAGCGGCCGTACGCCTGCTCGAAGAGGTTCTCGGTCTTGATCCGACCCGAAGTTGACCCCCTCCCCTGGAAACCCTCCCGGAGCGCGATGGTCTGCCGGTTGCCTTCGCCGTCCATCGAAACGTGCTCGACGCGATCGGTGTCGAACTCGAGCTGGTTGTTGCCCCAGCCATCCCCGCCGACGTCGTAGGTCCACACCGTCGGATCCGGTGGCGTTCCCGCGGGCCCGTCGAACTCCTGTGCCAGGGTCAGGACCCAACGATCCGGCGGAGTATCCACCGAGTCGTCCGAAGCGCAGCCCGACCAGACGGTGCCGCCCGCGACCATGCCTACGCCGATGAGACACACCAAGCCAATCTTCCAATCCATGATTCTCCTCACGAGGTCGCAGCGAACTGCGCCGGCACCTGCAGCGCCGACTCGAGAACGAGGGTCGCCGCCCCCACCGCGATCCCCCACTCGTCTAGCTCGCTGATGCGAATGTCGGCGCGCGAGATCGACTCGGCCAGCGACATCTTGCCGACCGCCTCGCGCACGGCGTCGACGAGCAGGTCGCCCGCACGCGTGATGCCCCCGCCGAGGATCACGGTGTCCGGGTTGAGCATGTTCAACATGTTGGCCACGCCGATGCCGAGCCGCTGCCCGGTGTAGCGAATCAACTCGACGATGTGTGGTTCGCCGTCGAGCGCCGCATCCACGAGCTCGTCCAAGGTCCTCGGCGCCGCGCGCGCGGCGCCCGGCATGCGCGCGTGGTCCGCCGCCCGCGCGAGCAGGAACTGGGTGCCGATGAATGTCGTCAGGCAGCCGTTGAGGCCGCATTCGCAGCGCGGGCCGCTCGAGTCGATCGCGGTGTGACCGATCTCGCCCGCTATACCGTCTCTACCGCGAAAGAGGCGGCCATAGACGATGAGCCCTGCAGCGATGCCGGTGGCCGCCTTGATGTACACGAGGTTGCGCGCGGCGGGCTTGGCCGCCCACCACAACTCCGCGAGAGCGCCGAGATTGGCGTCGTTGTCGATCCGAACCGGTCGATCGAAATGCTGCTGCAGGTGCTGGATGATGTTGTGGCCATGCCACCTGGGCACGACGAGCGGCAGCAGCTCTCCCGGACGCCGGCTGTCGACGGGGCTCGGCACCGCGACACCGATGCCGAGCAGCTGCCGTTCCTCGACACCGCCGGCATCGAGTACCGCGCGAATCGCCGTCACCATCTTGTCGAGCGAAACCTGCGGCTGGTCGCGTACGGCGACGGAGACGGACCACGACGCGCGCACGTTGCAGCGGAGGTCCGTCAACACGCACGAGATGTGGGTCGCGCCGAGCTCGATGCCGATGATGAAGTGGGCTTCGTCCTGGAATTCGAGCAGGATCGGTCGCCGACCTCCGGTCGACACGCCGGCGCGCGCCTCCGCCACCAAGCCCGTACCCAACAGGTCGTTGACGATCGCCGAAATCGTCGAGCGACTCAGCCCCGTGCGCCGCGCCAGGTCCGCCCGCGATATCTCGCGTTCGTTCCACAGCAGGTTGAGGATCAGCCGGTTGTGCTGGGCGCGCACGGCGGCCGCGCCGAGCGTTTCCGGAAGTGTTTGAAGGTTGTTGCCCATCTCGCTATGACCGAACCGACGACTTCATTCAGGAACCGAACCAACTATGTCGCCCGCGCCGTGTCAAGCCAATCGTCCGCACCAACTCCACCGTCGCACCTCGGGTCGCAGCGCGAGCGGCGCGATTCCCGTCCCAGCCGGCGGCCGCCCAACGAGAGCCTCATGAACGACGTGAACCCGAACTGGACCGTTGGAGGCTTCGCCCTGATCGATGGGGAAGTCCACTACCGGATCGCCAATAGCCACGAGATGCCCGAGTTCTTCATGTCGCTCGTCGGCTCGAGCGACCATTGGATGTTCGTCTCCAGCCGCGGCGCACTCACCGCCGGGCGCCGCAATGCCGACCAGGCGCTCTTTCCGTACGCCGCGGACGATCAGATCAGCGCGGCACGCGACAGCACCGGCGTCGTCACCCGACTACGCATCGCTCGCGGCACCTACCGCGACGTTTGGGAACCCTTCGCCGTGCGCGCCGGCCCGCACGTTCGCCGCAATCTCTACAAAACACCTCTGGGCAGCAGGCTGATCTTCGAAGAGATCGACGACGAACGCGCCCTCGGATTCCGGTACCGCTGGGCCTTCAGCGACCAGTTCGGCTTCGTGCGCAGCTGCCGTCTCGAGAACCGGGGTTCGACCACACGCTCCGCCGCGCTGCTCGACGGCCGGCGCAACCTCCTCCGCTCGGGCCTCGAGGGCGACTTCCCGATGCGTTTCAGCAACCTCGGCAACGCCTATAAGAAGAGCGAGATCGAAGCCGGGCGGCTCGGGCTCTTCTACTTGAGCTCGGTTCCCACCGATCGCGCCGAGCCCTGCGAAGGGTTACGAGCGACCACGGCGTGGCTCGCCGGGCCCGAGCCTCGGTCGCTGCACCTGCGCGCTGACGCCGTAGAGCGCTTCAGCGCGGGCTCGACGCTGGAGTCCGATGTCGAAGTGCGCGGCCAGCCGGGCGCCTTTCTCGCCGTCCGCAGCTTCGATCTCGACCCGGGCACCGTCGTCGAGTGGCAGGTGGTTGCCGACGTCGCCCGGGACCACAACAGAGTCGTCGCCCTCGTCGAGTGGTTGCAGACCAGCGACGATCCGTCGGCAGAGATCGTAGCCGACATCGCCCGCGGCGAAACCGAGCTCCTCCGCATCGTCACGGCCGCCGATGGGGTCCAGCTCACGGCCAACCGTCAGCGCTGCCATCGCCACCTCGCGAATTGCACGTTCAACGTCATGCGCGGCGGTGTTCCCCTCGACGGGTACGACGTCGAGACGGCCGACTTCCACCGCCACGTCGGTCGCTGCAACCGTCGAACCCAAGAGCGCCACCACCGTCTTCTCGCCTCGCTTCCCGAGCACCTCTCGGTCGACGAGCTGCGGGCGCGTACGGCGGAGACGGCGGATCCGGACCTGGAGCGACTCGGGCTCGAGTACATGCCGCTGGCCTTCAGCCGGCGCCACGGAGATCCCACACGCCCGTGGAACCCGCTCCCGATCGCGCTGCCGGGCGACGACCGCCGCATCAACCTCAACTACCAGGGCAACTGGCGCGACATCTTCCAGAATTGGGAAGCGCTTCTCATGTCGTTCCCGCGGTTCGCCTCCTCGATGATCTGTCGTTTCGTCAACGCGACGACCGCCGACGGCTACAACCCCTACCGACTCACCCAGGCGGGCTTCGAGTGGGAGGAGCCGGCCCCGGAAGAGCCTTGGGCGAACATCGGCTACTGGGGGGATCATCAGATCATCTATCTGCTGAAACTGCTCGAGTGGGCCCAGCGCTTCGACCCCGAGGGTCTCGATGCGCTGATGGACAAGGAAACGTTCACCCATGCGGCCGTGCCGTACCGCATCCGTAGCTACCCCGCTCTCCGCGCGGATCCGCGCGCGACGATCGACTTCGACAGCGCCGCGGCCGAAGCGATCGATGATCGCGTCGCCGCGGTCGGCGCCGACGGCAAGCTGCTCCGCGACGCGGACGGCGGCGTCCTTCACGTGTCGCTCGTCGAGAAGCTGCTCACCCTGTCTCTCGCCAAGATGGCCAACTTCGTTCCCGACGGCGGCATTTGGATGAACACGCAACGGCCGGAGTGGAACGACGCCAACAATGCGCTCGTCGGCAACGGCCTATCGGTGGTCACGGCCGGCTACCTGCATCGCTGGTTCGGGTTCCTCTGCAACTGGCTCAACAGCCAGCCGCGGTCGTCCTTCGCGATATCGTCCGAGGTGGCTGCGTGCCTCGCCGACATCGCCGCAGCGCTGCAGTCGCACGCCCCAACCGCCGGCGTCGGTGCTGCGCAGCGGCGGGGCCTCCTCGACGACCTGGCAACCCCGGCGAGCTCGTTTCGCGAAAACCTCTACGCGGCGGGATTCAGCGGGCAAACGACCACGGTCCCGACCACCGAATGCGTCGACTTCTTCGCCGCTGCGCGCGCCCATCTCGCTGCGACCATCCGCAGCAATCGGCGCGAGGACGGCCTCTACCACGCCTACAACCTGCTCGACTGGCGGGACGACGGGATCGTCCTGGAGCGACTCAACGAAATGCTCGAGGGTCAGGTCGCCGTTGCCAGCGCCGGCGTGCTCGAGCCTCGCGAGTCCGTGGAGCTCCTCGACGCGCTGCGCTCGAGCGCCCTCTACCGGGCGGACCAAGACAGCTACATGCTCTACCCGAACCGGACGCTGCCCCGGTTTCTCGAGAAGAACCGCATCGATCCAGCCGCCCTCCAGGAGAATCCCCTGCTCCTCCGGCTTCTCGAAGCCGGCGACCGCAGCATCGTTCGGCGCGACGTCAAAGGCGAATGCCATTTCCAAGCCGACCTCCAAAACGCGAACGATTTGCGGG
>CALJUJ010000253.1 GCA_937975525.1 uncultured bacterium | reverse complement strand
TGTACGCGTTGTCGAGGATGTCAGGCGTCTCGCCGTCGTAGCGTTCGTCGAGGTGGTTCAGGTCCTGTGCCCCGGATGCGAACACACGCAACGGCCGACGCCGGCAGATGCGCACCATGAGGTCGAAGAAGTGGCAGCACTTCTCGACGAGGGTGCCGCCGGTGTTGCGATTGAAGCGGTTCCAGTTCGCCACCTTGACCAGAAACGGGTTGCGGTGCTCGCGGATGAACAGCATGCGCAAGTCGCCGACGGCACCTTCGTCGACCCGATGGATGAGGTGGTCGACCGCCCGCATGTAGCGATACTCGAGGGCCACCCAGACCAACGCCGGATGCCGCTGGGCTGCCTCGACGACGCGATGGCAGTCGTCGACCTCCGTGCACATCGGTTTCTCCACGAGGATGTGCTTGCCGCTCGCGAAGGCCTTGTCGAGGACCTCGAAGTGCGTGAAGTTCGGGGTGGCGATGACGACGACGTCGACGGTGGGATCGGCGATCAGCTCGGCGTAGTCTTCGTACACGCGCACGGCGGCCGGCGCCAGGGCGCGTCCGTGCTCGCGCATGGTCGGATCCGTATCGGCGATGGCCGTCACGCACGCGCCCGGCATCAACGCGACGTTGGCGATGTGCTCCTGGCCCATCATTCCGGTACCGATGATTCCGTAGCGTACCATCTCCGACATGCGCTCGTTCCCTCCGCCGCCTCCTGGCAAATGGCCTTTCTTCGTTTCGGACACCTCTGGTACGGTACGCCGCTGATGGAAGCAATTGCGATCGACCGCTCACCGCGCCGTCTCGGCGCCTCCGCGCTGCACGCTTTCCGGATCGCGTACGGTTGCTGGCGCTTCGCGGGGACCGACGTCGCCACGGCGACCCGCAAGATCGAGACTGCGCTCGACACGGGCATCGACTTGTTCGACCACGCCGACATCTACGGCGAAGACGGCGCCGCCGAATCCCTGTTCGGCGAGGCGCTCGCCGCCAACCCCGGACTCCGCCAGCGCATGCTGATCGCCACCAAGTGCGGCATCGTGCCGGGCATCCCCTACGACTCTTCCGCGGCGCACATCCAGCGTGCCGCGGAGGCCTCACTACGCCGGCTGCGCACCGACGTGATCGACATCTACCAGATCCACCGCCCCGACCTGTTGGCGCACCCTCACGACGTCGCTGCGGCGCTGACCGCCTTGCGCGAGCAGGGCAAGATTCGCGAGGTCGGCGTATCCAACTTCCATCCTGCGCGTTTCGAAGCCTTGCAGGCGCACCTGTCCTTCCCGATCGTCACCAACCAACCCGAGCTCAGCCCCTGGTTCCTGGAACCCTTCGAGAACGGGATCATCGACCAGTGCATGCGCCACGACGTCACCCCTCTGGCCTGGAGCCCGTTCGCCGGAGGCCGCCTCGGCCTGTCGATCGACGAGGCTCGCGCCACGGACGAAGGCGACCGCCTGGTCGCCGTGCTCGGCGTACTCGACGACGTCGCCGCGCGCTCGTCCGTCGATCGCGCGGCGGTCGCTCTCGCTTTCCTGCTCGCCCATCCGTCCGGGGTCATTCCGATCATCGGCACGCAGCGCGAGGAGCGCATTCGCAGCGCGGTGCAGGCGTTCGACGTCGCCCTGACCCGAGCTGACTGGTACCGCATCTACGAAGCGGCGCTCGGCAGCCCGTTGCCGTGACCGCCGCAGCCGCCGAGGAGGGATCCATGTCCACCGAGCCACGCCGACCGGTCGAGGTTTCCTGGTTTTGCCCGCTCTGTGACGACGACTACGAGCACCTCGGGGTCGCCGACCCTGCGTTGCGCAGCTCGTACCAGCACTGCCGCGACATCCTGCTGCGCGCCGAGCGCAACGGTTTCGACAACATCCTGTGCCCCTCCGGATACGATCTGGGCATCGACAGCGTCACCTTCGCCAGCGCCGTGGCGCCCGAGACCTCGCGCATCCGCATGCTGGTCGCCGTGCGCTGCGGCGAGATGTTTCCGCCCCAGCTCGCTCGACAGATGGCCTCGCTCGACCGCATGCTCGACGGCCGTCTGACGATCAACATCATCTCCAGCGACCTCGCCGGCTCGCCCTTGCCCTCGGGGCCACGCTACCAACGCACACGGGAAGCGATGCAGATCCTGCGCAAGCTCCTCGATCGACAGGCGCTGCAGCACCGCGGCGAGTTCTACCAGGTCGACATCGCCCCACCATCGGTCGCGACCGTCTCCGGGAAATGCCCACCCCTGTACTTCGGCGGGCTGTCGGAAGATGCCCGCAACGTCGCCGCCGAGCAGGCCGACGTCTTCCTCATGTGGCCGGAGCCGATGCCCGCGGTGCAGACACTCCTCGAAGACATGCGCGCCCGTGCCAAGCGAGTCGGTCGCGAGCTCCGTTTCGGCTATCGCGTCCACATGATCGTGCGCGAAACCGAGAGCGAGGCGCGCGCCGCGGCGCATCGCCTGATCAGCAAGCTCGACGTCGACACCGGCAAGCAGATTCGTGAGCGCTCCCTCGACCATGCGTCGGTCGGCGTGCAGCGACAGGCTCAGATGCGGGCCGATGCCGACACCGAAGGATACATCGAGGATCATCTCTGGACGGGGATCGGTCGCGCTCGCAGTGGTTGCGGCGCGGCCATCGTCGGCGACCCCGACCAGGCGGCCGCAAAGCTGCGCGCGTACGCCGACCTCGGCATCGACGCGTTCATCCTTTCGGGATATCCCCACGCCGCCGAGTGCGACTACGTCGCACGCTACGTACTACCGCAACTCGAAACCGGACCGCTCATCCTCGGAGGCAATTCATGATCGACCTACAACGTCAGGGCGACGTCTTCGTCGCAACGATGAATGCAGACGAGAACCGCTTCAATCACGACTCAATCGACGCGTGGAACGCGGTACTCGACGAAGTCGAGAAGAGCACCGGAGCTGCGG
>CALJUJ010000252.1 GCA_937975525.1 uncultured bacterium | reverse complement strand
CTCGTCCGCGACCGCGGCGACGTCGAGACGATCATCCTGCGCCTGTCAACGGTCTGCGGATGGTCGCCGCGCATGCGCTTCGATCTCATGGTCAACACCATCACCGCGCGAGCCGTGGTCGACGGCAAGATCAAGATCGTCGGGCCGTCGCAATGGCGACCCCACATCCACGTCCAGGACGTTGCCGAGGCTTTCCTGTGTGCGGCCGTCGACGCCGACCCCGTCCACGCCCGTGGCAGCATCTACAACGTAGGTGGCGAGAGCCAGAACTTCACGGTCGGCGAGGTGGGCGACAAGGTCGTCGCTGCGATTCCGGGAACCACCGCCGAGCTCGTCGACGACGTCGACGACCTGCGTAGCTACCGGGTCACCTTCGATCGCATTCGCAAGGACCTCGGCTTCACGCCGAAGTGGACCGTCGACGACGCGATCGCCGAGATCCGCGACGGCTTGCGGGAAGGCGTCGTCCGCGACTTCACCGACGACATCTACTCGAACCTCAAGTGGCTGCAGCGCTCGTTCGGCGCCCGCGCCACGGCGACCGCTTGATGCTGGCATCGGTCCCGTTCCGTTCGCGATGAAGACAGATCAGATCCGCGTTGCGCTCGTGGGCTGCGGGCGCATCGCTCACGTTCACGCCGGCTATCTCCGGCAGACGCCACACGTCGAGTTCGTCGGCGCCTGCGATCTCGACGTCGCCGCGCGCGAGACGTTTGCGCGCCGGTGGCAGGTGCCGACCTACCTCGACGTCGACGAGCTGCTGGCCGCGGGGCAACCGGACGCCGTGCACGTCGTCACGCCGCCCGCGACGCACGCTCCACTCGCGCGGGAGCTGTTGGCCGCCGGCGTGCACGTCATGGTCGAGAAACCCATGGCCCTGACGACCGCCGAGGCCGACGAAATGGTGGCTGCGGCGCAGGCGGCGGGGCGGCACCTGACGGTCGACCACAATCGCTGGTTCGATCCGGTGATCGTCGCGGCGCGCGAGCTCTTGGCCAGCGGCGGTCTCGGGGAGCTGAGCGGCGTCGACGTCTTTCAGGGCGCGCCGTTGGCCGAGGCGTCGGCGGCGGGCCGCGACGGACACTGGACGACGGGCCTCCCGGGCGGGTCGCTCTATGATTCAGCGCCGCACCCGGCGTACCTGCTGCGGGGCTTCGTGGGGCCGGTCGCCGACGTCCGCGTCGTGGCGCGGCACACGCAAGCGGGAGTGGTCGAGGAGCTGCGCGCCGTGGTCGCGGCCGAGAAGGCGCTGGGCACGTTCAGCCTGTGCTCGCGGTCGCAGCCGATCATGAACCGCGTGATCCTGTACGGGACCGCCGCGACCGCCGACGTGAACCTCAACAACATGACGATGATCGTACGCCGCAACCGCAAGGTGCCGAAGATCGTCGGCAAGGTGCTGCCGAATCTCGAGGAGGCAGCGCAGCTGGTCCGTGCCACGATCGTCAACGGCATCGAGTTCATCCGCGGGCGCCAGCGCTTCTACCCCGGCATGGGCGTACACTTTCGCGAGCTCTATGCGGCGCTGGCGGCGGGCCAACCCCCACCGGTCTCGGCGGAGGAGGGGCGCGACGTCATGCGCCTGCTCGAGGACATCTGGAGCGCCGGCCAGGCGCAGGCGCAACGCACCGCATCGGAGGCTGCTTAGATGGGCAAGGTCCTGGTCACCGGGGCCAACGGCTTCCTCGGTCAGCGCATCGTCGCGGCGCTGCGGCGCGCGGGCGACGAGGTGCGGGCGTTCGTGCGTCCGGGGCGTGGCGGTGCGCTCGAAGGCGTGGAGGTCTTCGCAGGCGACATCACCGACAGCGACGCGATCGAGGCGGCATTGGCCGACGTTTCCGCGGTGGTCCACTGCGCCGCTCGGGTGGCGACCACTGGCACCTGGGAGGAGTTCGCCGCCGCGAACATTCGCGCGACGCGCCAACTGATCGCGGCCGCGCAACGGGCCGGGGTGAAGCGTGTCGTCCACGTGAGCTCGTTGAGCATCTATGCGGTCGATCGCAACGGCGTGACCATCGTCGAAGACAGCCCGTACGAGAGCGAAGCGGACGGACGCGGCTACTACAGCCGCTCCAAGCTGGCAGCCGACCGCGCGGCTTTGCATGCGGCTCGCGCCGGCGCGCCGGTCGTCGTTCTGCGGCCCGGCCTGCTGTACGGTCCGGGGAAGAAGCCGCCGCTGGCGCGCCAGAGCTTCACCTCCAAAGGCTTGAAGCTACTGCTGGCGCGGCGCGATTATCGCCTGCCGCTGACG
>CALJUJ010000251.1 GCA_937975525.1 uncultured bacterium | reverse complement strand
GTCGAGCTGCGCGATGGCAGCAACGGTGCGCTGCTCTGGTCCGACGCGGGCGCGTTCGGCTCGCGCCTCGGCAGCTCGGTCGCCGCCGCCGGCGACATCGACAACGACGGCGCGCCCGACTTCGTGCTCGGCGAACCGCGTGGCATCGACCCCGGCACCTTCGATCGTCCGGGCCGGGTGCGGTTCTACTCCGGCCGCACCCAGACGCTCTACATGAGCGTCAACGGCAGCCGGGACGGCGCGCGTTTCGGTAGCGGGCTCGACGCCGGCGGCGACGTCGATCGCGATCGCATCTCGGACCTGGTCATCGGCTCCGCGGAGCCGGGTGGGCCTGCGCCCGAGGCCGCCGCCAGCTGGACGGTGCGCGCGCTCGGCACGACTCCGTTCGGCTTCGGCACTCCTGGCTGTGCCGGCCCGCACGCGCTGACGCTGCTGCGGCCCGCGCGCCCCGGGCAGACGATGGAGCTGCGCTTCTCCGGCGTCTCGCCGACGACGTTCCCGCTGCTGTCCGTCGGCGACACGACCTTCCCGGGAGTGTCCGTCTTCGGCGCCCTCGCCTACACGAACAGCCTGTTTCTGCTCGGCCTGTCGCTGCCCTCCGGAACGCACGGCGTGCACCTCGAGCCGCTGCCGGCGAACCCGTCGCTCGTCGGCGCGAGCGTCACGCTGCAGCTGTTCGCGCTCTGGCTCGCCGGCTGTCCGTCGCTGCCCTTCGGGCTGTCGAGCTCGAACGCGCTGACGGTGACGGTGCAATAGGCGCCGTCGCGTCGGGTACGCGGGGCGTGCAGCGCCGGTCGGCGCCACCGACGACGGGGACGATGCGTTCGACGACTGCCGCGCCGCGCTCGATCTGCCACGGGGTCTCGACCCGCGGCTGATGGCCGGGCCCCGGAAGACGCAGCGCCAGACCTTCGCCGGGCGGCATCCGCAAGGTCACGCGACCGTCGGCATCGGTGCTCGCGCGCTGCAGCAGCAGCGCTCGCCCGCCCGTGAAGGCGACCATCATCGGCGCCTCGTCTGCCTGCGCGCGCAGCTTGTCGCTCGGCTGCGCACCGGTGCGCAGCGTCACCGGCTCGTGACCGGGCCACGGCCGCAGCAGCTCGACGACGGCGCCGGCGGCCGGTGTCGACGTGCCCTCGAACACGACCCGCACCGGCTGTTCGATCGGCTTCGGCAACGCCACGTCGATCACCTGTTCGCCGTTGCGCTCGCGCGGAACCGGCACCGACGCAATCCGCGTTCTCGAGCAGCTCGACGACGAAACGCTGCCGTAGCCAACGCCGTTACGCGACAACCCGCACCGATGCCCGAATGCCGGGCACGCGCCCGAGCTTGGCATCACAGGTCACCAACTCTGCGCCCAACGCCTCGGCCAGTGCGAGGTAGACGCCATCGTAGGCGGTTGCGTTCGCATGCAGTTCGAGCACGCGCTCGAGTAGGTCCACATGTTCGTGGCGAAGAAGATCCAGCTCGCCAAGATCCGTCACTACCCCTTCGGCTTCCGCGAGCGTCAGCTTTCGCGAGCGCACGAGTCGACCGACCACCTGCGCCACCTCGACGTCGAGAAGGTGGGGTGCATTGACCAACGAACCCGGACCCCACACGACCTCCGCCACCCGCTGGCCCATTGCGGTTCCGAACAACAATTCGATTGCCGCCGATGCGTCGAGAACGATCACGCCGAGTCTCGTTCCCTGCGAACGAGCTTGGCCGCGGATGGAGTCAGCTTGCCGCGAGCCTTGCGTCGCAGACGATCGCGCATCTCTTCTCTCGTCGGAAGCTCCGCGAATCGGGTCAACTCCGCCAGCAGGAACTCAGACAGCGACAGGCCCGCCCCGGCCGCGCGCGCCTTGAGCTTGCGGTGCACGTTCTCGGGCACGTTGCGGACCTGGATCGTCTTTGCCATGCACTCAGCATGCTTGCATGCATCTTGCATGTCAAGCCGCGACGGCATGCATCGTCACTGGGGTGGCAGCGTCACGAGCAGCGTGCCGTTCACACCCGGCAGCACGGTGACCTCGCGCTCGACGACTTCCTCCCCTGGCGGGAAGGCGCGCAGTCTCGACCTACCGGGCCCTACGCGCTCGAGCGCCATGCGGCCATGGTCATCGGTCCAGCCACCTACCGCTTCGGTAGCGCCGTCCAGCGGATCCAGCACGACCCGCGCGCCGGCAACGGGCCGCGCCTCCGAATCGACGACCTCGATCGGCACGCTGCCCCACGGCGCCAGCCGGAACGTCAGGGCGACCTCGGCGCCATCGGTCGCGAACGGGCCCTGCGCTGCGGGAGCGAGCAGCGGATCGGCCGGCACGACGCGCACGGTGACCTCGTCACCCCGTGACGGCAACGGGCACGTGAAGCTTGCGCCGACCCTGTCTGGCTCGACCTTAGACACGAGCCTCATGGGACCATTGCGGCGGACCACGAACACTTCGTAGTCGGGCGCAGTATGGCCATCGGCCCGGGTGACGACGCCGCGAACCAGACAACTCGTTGCCCCGAGGACGAACCGGACCTCGCCACGACCCGGCCGTACACCTCGTTGCACGGCCTCGAAGTCAGCGGCCCGGACCTCGACCGTGAACTGCGCCCCCGGGTGGACGGCCAGCACGAACTGCCCGCCTTCGCCGCTGCGCGTGGCCGCGGGCCGACCGAATCGCACGGTCGGATCCGGTTCGCTGGTGCCGAGCACCTCCCGTTCGTCCAGCGGTAGGGCCTCGACCTCGGCACCTACTGCAGGTGCACCATCCTCCGTCGACACGCGGCCGCGGATGTCGGCGAACGCCTGCAGCCGCAAGCCGACCTGCACGTGCGCGCGCACGGCATTCGGCACGACGACGATCGCATCGCTGCTCGCCCAGCCCGAGGCCATCGCCACGACGCGGAAGCCGTCGTAGGCCGGCAGCGGCAAGCGGAAGCCGCCACCGTCGTCGGCCACGACCTCGAGCTTCTCGGCGAAGTCGACGTCGCGCCAGGCCACCACCCTGGCACCGGCGACCGGCAGGCCGTTCGGATCCGACACCACGCCACCGACGGTGATCGCTCCCGGCAGCATCAGCTCGATCTCGGCGGGCGAACGATCGACGATCGCCACATGGGCCGGCATCGTGCTCTCACCGCCGACGGTGGCCGTCAACCGATAGCGCCCGCCGAGCCGAACCGGGATCGCGAACCGGCCGTGCTCGTCGCTCGTCACGTCGTCCGACTTGGCGATCTTGCCGCGCACCGGCCGACAGATCCCGAAGCACTCCGCCGTGACGCGTGCCTCGTGCAGCGGCGAGCCATCGGCGCCGCGGACGACTCCGCGCAACAGCAACGGCGTCTCGAGCACCAGCTCCAGCTCCTCCGCCACCCCGATGGCACGGTCGAGCCGGAAGCGATTGCTCGCACCGATACCCGGCTTGCGCGCGCTGACCGACACTGCCGGCAACCGTGCCCGATGTTCGGCGCGGCCAGCGGCATCGGTCCGCAGCATCGTCGCTCCGCCTCCCTTACGGCCTGCGTAGAGAGATCCGTCCTTCAACACCGATCCCTCGAACAGGCGCACCTCGGCATCGGCCACCGGCAGGCCCCGTTCGTCGACGACGCGGATGCGCAACCACCAGGGACCCGGCGTCGGGGATGTGCGCGCGGCGGCGACGCTCGCGTCGGCCCGGGAGTCGTAGACCTCGGCCGGATCCTCGTCGGCCACCAGCTCGCGCTGCAGCCCGGTCACCGTCACCACCGCCTCGCCACCGGGATCCGCCGACCCAGCAGCGGTCGTGACCGCGGGTGCTCCGCCATCGCGCGCACTGCCCAACCAGAGCACGAGGCCCAGCAACACGAACACGGCGAGCAGGCTGATCGACTTCATCGTTCGGAATTGCCGGGCCATGTCCGGTCGCTACCGGCCTCCCAGGCTAACACGCCGCCGTGGTTACCGGGGTGGCCCGGAGAGCGCGGCAGCGCGCTCGTCGGGACCATCAGATCCTGCTGAAACTGATCACGACGCCGACCCAGTGCCATGCACTGCTTCTACGTACGCGCTCGGGCCGTGGGCTGGGAGAACTCGACGTTTTTCAACGGCCTGCTAGGCAGACTCCCTGAGCCTGCACTCGCAAGGCGGCCATGAGCGCCCCACCGTCTGTCCAGTGAGGGAGTGTCGACCACGCGCAAGCCCCCGTCGGAACACACAGCCAAGAGGGTGTGGACAGCGAAGACGCGGGCCGTATGGTCTCGCCTCACGCGCATCGCCACCAAGGGGTTGAACAACAACAACTCCCGGTGCGTGGGCCCCGAAGTCGTCGAGCGTGGCATCAGGCTGGCGGCGGCGGGCTTCTCTCCGCGAGAACCTCTTCGTGACCCGTACAAGCGAGTTGCCCATGAGCCAGTCCCTCACCCTCGAGATTCTCCGTGCGGCAGTCCAAGGCGGTGCTGTGGCCATTCGGCGGATCCAGCGTCTTCAGCCGGCCGGTGGCCCCGGGGACAAGGTGTTTCCGCCGACGTACGAAGGTGGGAAGTATGCCAGCGAAGAACGTGTCGTCGACGGCAGGCGGGTGCCGTGTGTGCTACTCGACAGCGTACAGAGTCAGGCCAACCGCATGGAGTTGGCGCTGAAGCAGGCGTGCTACCACGGCCAGGGTATCAAGAGTGACATCCCGGTGGTGACCGTCGACTTCCCTGCAGTAGGCCTACCGGAAGTCGGCGAGGTCACGAGCCTCGATGCTCCGCACCGGTTGGCGGATGCGATCCTGCGGGACAGCGAACTTGGGTCGAAGAAGTTTCGGGACACCGACGAAGGCCGGTTGCTCAATACCGCTTCGCTTGTCAATGCCACGGGGCTCTTCGGGCTCTGCCCGACGGCGCTCGTGTTCGGCTTGTGGGACTCGACGGGGCCGCGAGGTGGTCTTGGCACGAAGTTCCAACGGGCCCTCGTGGGTGAAATCGTCGGGATCGATTGTCATTCCGGCGTGAGGCCTAGCAGTCGTATCGATCCGCTCGGTATCCAACTCAGTGCGGGGCCGGTCTACGAAGCGGCGGATGGTGGCTGGACGCTCGATCCGGCCTCGGCCCGACGCGAGAAGTCGAAGCCCGTACAGGTGGGCAAGGACGGCAAGCCCAGCGAAATCAACCACGGCAACGTGACGCCTTCGCTGGGGAACGAGAAGGAACAGCCCCACCATGGCGGCACGACGCTCGCCTACGCGCAGCAGACCGTTGTCCTCAGCTTGCCCGCGCTTCGCCGCCTTCGGTTCCCGACCGCCGGCGGGGCAATCGAAGCAGCCACGGACGCGGTCGCCCACACGGCGCTGGCTGCCTTGGCTATCGCTGCAGCAGATCTCGCCATTCGGCAGGGTTGCGATCTCCGCAGTCGTTGCCTGCTCGTCCCCGACCCGGCACAGCCCGCCGCCTGGGAGATCGTGGGGGCCGACGGCCGTCCGCAGATCGTATCCGTCGAGGATCCGAAGGCGCTCCTGGTCGAAGCCAGTGCCGCGGCGGAGAAGGCTGGCCTCCCGGCTTGGTGCCGGGAGCCGTTGGTCCTGACACCGAGCAAGGAGCTTGTCGAGCTCGTGAGGAAGAGCCGCGAGAAGCTGGTCGAAGCGCCTGCGGAGGGCTGATCGTGCTCGCGATCGCCTGGCAGTACTTGACGGGGCGGGCTGTCGCGACCGACCCGAATGACCGGGAGCAGGCAGAGTGGCCCCCGCATCCCGATCGCGTGTTCCAAGCCCTGGTGGCTGCCTGGGGCGAAGGAGATGCCGCGGAAGCGCCGCGCGCTGCGCTCGATTGGCTCAGCTGCCAAGGTGCACCCAGCATCTCCGTGCCCCCGGAAGCATGCCCCGGGTCCGTCGTGAAGGTGTTCGTGCCGGTCAACGACATCGAAGGCGCCAAGCGTGGCGGGTATGGCGACAAGCACCTCGCGTTGCTGCCGGGCAATCGCACCCGGAAGGAACGCTTCTTCCCCGCGACCAACGTGGGTAGTGGAACGTGCGCCTTGATCTGGCCCGACGCCGAACTCGGTCCGCATGCGAGCGCGCTGGCCGCGCTCTGCGCCGCCGTCACCCACATCGGGCACAGCTCGTCCCTCGTGCGCATGTGGCCCTACAAGCATCCGCCACCCGTGACGTGGAGTCCGAGCGTAGGGCGCTTCGACTGGCAGCTCCGCACCATCGTCCCCGGACGCCTCGCGCAGCTCGGGCGGGCGTACGCGGACGGCGGCCTGGGCTGGGGCCGCCCGTCGATAGCGCCATGGCAGGGCTATGCGGAGCCTGTCGAGTCGCACGTCGCCCAGGGTGCGTTCGACCACCGCATGATCGTCTTCCGCAGGGTCGAGGGCCCGCGCTTCGGGCTGGCCCAGGCCCGTAGTCTGGGCCGCGCCCTGCGCGGAATGCTGATCGCGGCAGCCGACGACCAACCCGTAGCCAAGCGCTTGTTCAGTGGCCACGAGCCCGACGACTCCAGGCTGGAGGGTGTGCACATCGGCTACGTACCCCTGCCGTTCGTCGGCGATCCAGACCAAGTCAGCTCCGGTCATGCCGACGGCCACGTCATGGGCATGGCACTGGCAGTGCCTCGTGATCTCGACCCCAACGTCGAACAGGAGCTGCTCGACGTGGTTGCTGCGGCGTTCGACCAGGACGATAGCAGTCGCACGCTCACGCTGGGCACGGCTGGTGTGATGGCGCTGCAGCCAGAGGACCGTCCCCGCCCGCCCATGGCGCTGCGCAGCAGCACCTGGACCAGAGCATCCATGACGTGGGGCACCGTCACGCCAATCGTGCTCGATCGCTCGCCGCCGCGGCGCCACGCAAACCACGACGACTGGGCTGTCGAGCAGATCACGCAGGCCTGCGATCGCCAGCAGCTTCCCGTGCCGCTACGCATCGAACTCCTGCCCGTGGCGCCCGTTCTCGGCGCTCCCCCTGCGCGTGCCTTCCCCCCTGTGGTTAGGAAGGACGGCACGCGACGTTGGCATCTGCACGCGCGCCTCCACTTCCCCCGGCCGGTTCGAGGCCCGCTGTTGCTCGGAGCTGGTCGCTACCTCGGCTACGGGCTTTGCAGGCCACTCCAGATCGGGGAACGGCGATGAGCCTCAGCGCGAGGGACTTCCCGGCCTACTTCGAGGCGGTGCACGGCCATGCACCCTTCGCGTGGCAGTGCCGGCTGCTCGACCACGTGCTCGATCAGGGATGGCAAGGCGTGCTCGACCTTCCGACCGCGAGCGGCAAGACCGCCGTGGTCGACATCGCGGTCATGGCCTTGGCCATCGAGGCCACCACGCAGCGCCGCCGCACGCCGAGACGCATCGGCCTCGTGGTGGATCGACGCATCGTCGTCGACGACGCGTCGCGTCGCGCTGCCAAGATTGCCGCCGCGCTGAACACGCAGACGGTGCATTCGGTGCTGGCGCTCATGCAAGATGCCCTGCTGTCGCTCGGCGGGGAACGGGCGCTCGACCATGCCACCCTGCGTGGTGGCATCTACCGCGAAGACCGGTGGGCGCGCACGCCGCTCCAGCCCGTGCTGCTCTGCTCGACCGTCGACCAGATCGGGTCGCGGTTGCTGCACCGAGGCTATGGCCTCAGCAACCACGCGTGGCCCATCCACGCCGGCCTGCTGGGCCACGACACGCTGCTCGTGCTCGATGAGGCCCACTGCTCACTGCCGTTCCTGCAGACCCTGCGGGCCATCGGGCGCTGGCGGCTTCGCGCGCAAGAGCTGCCCTCCGGGCCGTGGGCTGCCGTCGCGATGACGGCGACGCCGCCGGCCGACGAGCCCGCTCCGTTCCGATTGACGCCAGAGGAGCGTCACGAACCGTTGCTTGCCCGACGACTGCGGGCCACGAAGCGAGCGAGGCTCGAGGTCGTGGAGGCGAAGGGGAGCATGAGTGATGAGGCTCTGGCCAGGCATGTCGTCGACCGCCTCACGCAACCCGCGACGGACGAGGCGACCCTGGCGGGTCCAGGCTGCACAACGCTCGTCGTCGTCAACCGAGTGCGAGCGGCGCGGCAGATCTTCGACCGATTACGCAACCTCACGGGCAGGGCTGCGGCGAACTTCCCCTGCACGCCGCTGCTGCTGACGGGCCGCAGTCGCAGCATCGAACGGGACTCGCTGCTGGAGGAGCATCGGAGCCGCCTGCTCGCCGGACGCGATCGCGCCGCCGCGCGAGATCTGCCGGCGCTCGTCGTCGTCGCCACGCAGTGCATCGAGGTCGGTGCTGACATCGATGCCGACGCGCTCATCACCGAAGCCTGCCCACTCGACAGCCTGCGACAGCGATTCGGCCGTCTCGACCGGCTCGGTGAGCGCCACGCTGCGGGACACGGCAACTCCGCCCTGATCCTCGCACGCAGTGAGCATGTCGGCAGCGGGGCCACGGACGATCCCGTCTACGCGGACCGTCTCGCGGCAACCTGGCGGTGGTTGCAGGATCATGCCTCGGACAACACCATCGACTGCGGCATCGAGGCCCTCGACGCGCTCGGCCCACCCTTGGCGGAGCTGGCGGCTCCTCACGCCGACGCGCCATTGATGTTCCCGGCCTACTGCGACCTCTGGGTGCAGACCGGTCCAGCACCCGCGGTCAGTCCCGACCCGGCGATCTTCTTGCACGGCCCGCGGTCGGGACCCGCCGACGTGCAGGTGGTGTGGCGGGCGGATCTCGACCCCGAGCACCCGGAGACCTGGGCTGCGACGATCGCCGCCTGCCCGCCGGCGAGTGGCGAGGCCCTTCCGCTGCCGTTGCATGTCGCCCGTGCCTTCCTCGACACGGGCGAGGATCTGGCCAGGATCGACCAGGGTGGGGATGTCGAGGGCGCGCCTGCTCCCGAGGACGACGATGCGCAGCAAGCCGCTCGCCTCCGTCCGGCTCTCCGATGGGCCGGACCTGAAAACAGTGCGCTCGTCGAAGGGGCCGAGGCCGTGTATCCCGGTGCCAACCTCGTCATGCCGTGCGCAACGGGCGGCGCCGATGACTTCGGGTGGACCGGCGTGCCGGGAGACGTGCCCCGGGATCTGGCCGACGCGGGGCGGCGCGCTGCGCGCAGGCCAGCGGTCCTGCGGATCCACCCGCTACTGGCGTCGGCCTACTGGGGCGACGATTCCCCCGAAGGCTGGCCCGCGTTGGCGTCGTTGCGCGGCGACCGCGACGAGGGGCTGCCGCCCGAGGCCGTCCTGCGACAGCAGATCCTCGTTGCGCTGCCCGCCTGGATCGAGGCCGCAAGGGAGTCCTCCCTACGGCACGCGCTCGCCGCGTTGCAGCAAGAAGGCGAAGGCATCCGCGTGGCGCCCCATCCCTCCGGCGTTGGCCTCATCGCGAGCGGTCGGCGCCGATTGGCCGACGAAGCGCGGGACTTCACCGATGAAGACGATGCGTCGAGTCTGAGCCCTCGGGGCCTGGTAACGCTCGAGGGCCATCTGCGCGACGTGCGAGACTGGGCGGTCCGCATCGCGGAGCAGGCTGGGCTTCCGGGCCGCCTCGTCGACGCGTTGGCCCGGGCCGGACACCTGCACGATCTCGGCAAGGCGGATCCTCGCTTCCAGGCCTGGTTGCTCGGCGGCAACCGGCTGCGCGTGGACCGCCGCCGGCCGCTGGCCAAGTCCGACCGCATCCGGTTCGGTGCTGCGTCGCGCCAAGCGCGGGAACTCTCCGGCTACCCCGAGGGTGCGCGGCACGAGTTGCTCTCCGTGCGTCTGGCGGAGTCGGCGCCATCCCTGTTGCCGGACGAGCCGATCCTGCGCGACTTGGTGCTGCACCTCGTGGCCAGCCACCATGGGCGCTGTCGGCCTTGGGCGCCCTTGGTGGGGGACGAGCGCGCGATCGACGTGTGCTACCGGCACGAGGGCCACGACCTGAGTGCGTCCAGCGCCACGGGGCTCGAGCATCTCGGCAGCGGGGTGGCCGATCGCTTCTGGCGCCTCATCCGCCACTTCGGATGGTGGGGTCTCTCATACCTGGAGGCTTGCCTGCGGTTGGCCGACCACCGCGCGAGTGAGAGTCCAGCCATCGAGGAAGACGCATGAGCGAGATCGTCTGCGAGGGCCTGGATGGCAGCAATCCATTGCATGCGCTGGCAGCCTTCGGCCTACTTCGCCTTGGGAACCGATTGTCCCGGGGCGGATCGGTGCAACTGGCTTGGCGCATGGCGGACGGTGCATGGCGCGCCGTCCTCCACGTGGAGCAGGCCCCCGAGCAGCTCCTGTCCGAAATCGCCCAGAGCTTGGTGGTCCTTGGCTCCGTGGGCAACGTGGATGCTCAGCTGAGCCGCGCTGTTCGCGAACTCAACGCGGACGTCAAGAGGGTCGACGGGCGCATCAAGGAGGGTGTCAAGCGGGCCAGGGCTGACGCGAAGGCGAGGGGTCTCGACAAGGCCGCGATGGCGCAGCACGTCGAGGCGAGTGTCGCGGCGCTGCGCGAGGAGCTCTTGGCGAAGCAGCGACAGCGAGCGGATGCTCAAGTGGAGTTGGCTGCCGCTAACGGCGGCGGAATTGCCCATCTCGGTGAGATGATCAGCGTCGCGCCCGAGATCTTGCGCGCCGCGGCGGCGCCCGCCTTCGCCCGCTTGCTCCACCCAACCGACAGCGACCTGCCGCTTACTACCAGCGACCCGGAACTCGTGCTGGCGCAGCTTCCGGCCCTTGCCTGTGATCAGCTGCATGAGGGCGGGAAGTTGACGCCGACACCCCTCAGTTTCAGCAACGGTTCGAGTGGTCAATGTCTGCTGAAGGATTTCCGCGCTTGCGCGAGCGCCGTCACGCTCGAACGGCTCGCTGCTGCTCTGGCCGGAAGTCGAAAGGCATGCGTGGAGGGCTACACCGGCCTCAACTGGGATCCCGGCGAGCAGGTTTCGTACGCGCTGGTGTGGGCTGATCCGGCGACGGCCGGAAAGGCGCCGCCGGTTGCGATGAATGCCCTGGCGTATGTCGGCCTCAGTCTCGTGCCTTGTGTGCCCATGGGATCCAGGCTGGTCGCTGTCGGCTGGGGCCCTCACAAGTCGTTCACCTGGCCACTCTGGGAAACGCCCCTGCCACTTGACGCAACGATGTCCCTGTTGGCGCATGCGGAGCTTGTGCAACCGGAACCCGACATGGCATCACTTCGTACGCGCGGTGTCGTGGCCCTTCAGCGGGCACAAGTCGTCAATCCGACCGGAAAGCGCAACTTCTTCG
Source organism: uncultured bacterium (assembly GCA_937975525.1). Lineage (GTDB taxonomy): Bacteria > Desulfobacterota > Binatia > HRBIN30 > HRBIN30 > CALJUJ01. The sequence goes on along the minus strand of CALJUJ010000251.1, from coordinate 2,614 downwards.
CTCCCTCGCGTCCGGTGGCTTGATCGATGGATGACGCGGTCGCCATCGACGTGCTGCATCAGTTCGCTTACTGCCCGCGGCGAGCCTACCTCATGCACAGCGAGGGCCTCATGGCCCACAACGCGTACACCGAAGACGGCAAACGCGTGCATCGCCGGGTCGACCGCGTCGACCACGTCCTCGACTCCGCATCGAACGGTCCGGCCGCGAACGATGACGGCGAGGATGCGCCCGTGATCAGCCGCTCGGTGTCGCTGAGTTGCCCCCGGCTCGGCCTCACCGGCAAGCTCGATCTGGTCAGCACGGACGGTTACGAGGCAGTGCCCGTCGAGACGAAGCGTGGCCGCGTACCCGACAACCCCGAGCGCAGCTGGGAGCCCGAACGCGTGCAGTTGATGGCGCAAGGCCTGCTGCTGCGCGCCCACGGCTACCGCTGCGATCACGGGTTCCTCTACTTCGCCGGCTCGCGGCGCAAGGTGGAGATCGCGTTCACCCCCGAACTCGAAGCGCGCACGCTCGACCTGCTGGCGCAGGCCAAGGCGCAGGCGCAGGCAGCTCGCCTGCCCGATCCGCTGGAGGACAGTCCCAAGTGCAAGGGCTGCTCGGTGAACGGGATCTGCCTGCCCGACGAGACGCTGGCGCTTCGGCACGTGCCGGCAGACCCCGTCGCGCCGACGGTGCGCCGCCTCTACCCGCCCCGCGACGATTCGGGCCCGCTCTACGTACAAGAGCAGGGTGCGTGGGTCGGCGTCGCGCGCGGCAATCTGGTCGTCAAGAAGGACGGCAGCGTACTCAGCGAGGTGCGACTCAAGTATCTCGACCACGTCGTGCTCTGCGGCAACGTGCAAATCGGTACGCAGGCCCTGCATCTCCTGTGTGAGGCGGGCATCCCTACTTGCCATCTGTCGTCCGGCCACTGGTTCTACGGATTCACCGCGGGCTTCGCGCTGCGGAACGCCTACGACCGCGCTGCCCAGTTCCGGGCTGCCGAGATGTCAGAGCGATGTGTGGCCTTCGCGCGTGAGGTCGTGGCGGCGAAGGGGAGCAACCAGCGCACGCTGCTGCGGCGCAACGGTGCGCCAGAGCCAACCGAGACCATCGACGCCATGGCAAGCGTCTTGCCGGCGGTCGCGGAAGCCGACGGGATGGATTCGTTGCTCGGTCTGGAAGGCACCCTCGCGCGCCACTACTTCGGCGCGTTCGCGTCGATGGTCAAGCCTGGTGATCTCGCGGAGGCGTTCTCCGCCGAGGGGCGAGCGCGGCGGCCTCCTCCCGACCCCGTCAACGCGATGCTGTCGTTTGGCTACGCGCTGCTGAGCAAGGAGTGCACTGTGGCCCTTGCGTCCGTCGGGCTGGATCCGTTCTGGGGGCTGTACCATCGCCCTCGCCACGGTCGCCCCGCCCTCGCGCTCGACTTGATGGAGGAGTTTCGCCCCTTGGTCGTTGACTCCGCAGTCTTGACGGCATGCAACACCGGCATGGTCGCAAGCAGTGACTTCACGATCGGGAAGAGTGGTTGCATCCTCAGGGACACCGGCCGGAAGGCTCTGATCCGCGCCTACGAGTCGCGTCTCGACCAGATGGCTACGCATCCCCTGCTCGGCTACCGTATCAGTTGGCGCATCATGATCCGAGTTCAGGCTCGCCTGTTGGCCCGGTGGCTTCGGGGGGACATCCCAGTGTATCGAGGGGTGACCACGCGATGAGTCAACGCCGACGCTATCTCGTGACGTACGACATCGCCGACGACCGACGTCGCGCACGTGTCTTCATACTTTGCCGTCTGCAGGGGGATCACACGCAGTACTCCGTATTTGTCGCCGAGCTCGACGACAGAGAGTTGATCGCATTCCAGGCAGAACTCGCATCGGTGATCCACCACTCGGAAGACCAAGTGTTGTTCGCTGATCTGGGGCCTGCCGAACGCGACGCTGGCCGCATCATCGCCAGCCTCGGCAGACCGTACGAACCCCCGATCAGGGCCTTGGTGGTGTGATGTGCAGCGATCGCTGCAGGGGCAGCCCCCGACTCCTCAGTTCGGCTGCGGCTGCGCGAGCGGCGAGGTGATCGACGATGCCTGAGGGATGTTCGAAGCATCTGGGATTCAGGAGCTTGCGTCGCTCTTGGATCGGCTACTCTGTAGGTCCGCGGGGCCCATGAATCCCAGCCGCTCGCGGGCTCGTTGGCAACTAGGATGTGTTGCTGTACTTGGGGCTTCCGCCCCTTCCGCAGGCTACGGCCTGCGGCCCCATTGAAGCGACGTCGGCGCCTCGTCGTTGCAGATCGGAAGAGCGCCGTGCGGGGAAAACGTGTTGCGCTCGCAGTGAACCGTGGCGGTAAAAACAAAACCGCACGCTACGGCCTGCGGCCCCATTGAAGCGCGGCGGCGTAGTCCTCGGCGTCCGTCGTGGCGACGGCCTTCCGCAGGCTACGGCCTGCGGCCCCATTGAAGCACCGGCACGATGGATCCCGCCCGCCTGGGCAGCGGGACCTTCCGCAGGCTACGGCCTGCGGCCCCATTGAAGCTTGACGAAGTTGGTCGCGCTGTCGACGAACACCGCGCCCTTCCGCAGGCTACGGCCTGCGGCCCCATTGAAGCGCCATCACTGCCCCC
>CALJUJ010000250.1 GCA_937975525.1 uncultured bacterium | reverse complement strand
GGTTCGACCGGGATCGCCCGGACGCTGGCCCTGCTCCCGTGGGCGATCCCGACCGTGATTGCCGCCACCGTCTGGCGCTTCTTGTTCGAGGGCTCGGATAGCCTGGCCAACGCCGCACTCGGAGTGATCGCGCCCGCGTCGAGCCCAGCGGTCTGGTTCGCCGACCCGTGGCTCGCCTGGGTGCCGGTCCTTTGCGCCGACGTCTGGAAGACGACTCCCTTCGTCGCGCTACTGTTGCTCGCCGGGCTGCAACAGATCGACGAGGACGTCCGCAGCGCGGCGTTCGTCGACGGCGCTTCCGCGTGGCGCGAGCTGTGGCACGTGACCCTGCCGTTGCTGCGGCCAGCGCTGCTCGTGGCGCTGATCTTCCGCACGCTCGATGCGCTGCGCGTCTTCGATCTCATCTACGTCATGACCGCGGGTGGACCGGGAACGGCGACCGAGCCGGTCGCGCTGTACGCACACACCACGCTGCTCCGTCACCTGCGCTTCGGCCAGGGCTCGGCGATCTCGGTCGTCTTGTTCGCGGTGACCATGATCCTCGCTCTCGCCTATCTCCGCGCTCTCGGCCGCACGCAGCAGGAGAACGGATGACGAAGCGCATCGGCGCCACGGCCGTCTTGGTGCTCGCGGCAGGGGCGGTGACTCTGCCGCTCGTCGTCGCTGCCGTCGGCTCGTTCAGCGACGATGCCGCCCTGGTCGGAGGAAGCTGGTGGCCGCGTTCTCCGTCGTTCGCGAACTACGTCGAGCTCTTCCGCTCCAGCGGCTTCTGGATTCCGATTCGCAACTCGCTGGTGGTCGCGGCGACGACCACCGTGCTCTGCCTGGTCATCGGCTCCGGTTGCGCCTATGCGCTGGCACGCCTGCGGTTCCCAGGGCGCAACCTCGCGTTGGGCATCGTCCTCGCCATCGCGATGTTCCCACAAATCGCCATCGTTTCGCCGTTGTACCTGCTTCTGCGCCGGCTCGGCCTCATCGACACCTACCCGGGTCTCGTCTTGCCGTACGTGACCTTCGCCCTGCCGTTGGCGATCTGGCTGCTGGTGGGCTTCTTCCGGCAGCTGCCGCGTCAGATCGAAGACGCGGCGCGCATCGACGGTGCCAGCGATCTGCGGGTGCTGCTCGAGGTCGTTCTTCCCCTGACCGCACCGGCGCTCGCGACGACGGCGATCCTCACCTTCATCTATTGCTGGAACGAGTTCCTGTTCGCCTTGTCCTTCACCGTCAGCCCCGACCGGCAGACGGTCCCGGTGGCCATCGCGATGTTCCGCGGCCGGTTTCAGGTCCCGTGGGGGCAGGTGCTCGCTGCATCGATCGTCGCGACGGCTCCTGTCGCCGCGGTGGTGCTGGCATTCCAGCGACGCATCGCGCAGGGGCTCGTCGCCGGCGGGGTCAAGGGCTGAGTCGATTCATTCGACGCCGTAGCGCCCACCGAGAAGCGTTTCGACGCGCAAGTCGATCGCCGGCGACGCGCCGTAGTCGTGCTCACGTTCGAAGCGGAGCTGCGGCTCGATCTCGACGAACAGCCAATCGCGCCAGACCGAGCGCCGCACGCGCAGTGCGGCGCGATAGCGCTCGACGACGCGCGGCGGATCCGTGTCGGAATCGATACGCAGCTCGCCGCGCAGCCACGTGCGTCGCCCGACACGCCGAAACAAGAACGCGGAGGCGCGCATTTCGACGCCGTTGGTGCCCTGGCTGACCGTGGCCTGACCGCGCAGGCGCGCCAGCGTCAGGGCGTCGATGCGGCGATCGTAGTCCACCCTCGTACGCGTACCGAGTCCCTCTTGCAGCTCCCAGAAACCGAACTGGGTCGGCCGCACGAGGTTCGCGCCCCAGGCGACGGCGCGGGTGAAGCGGGCTCGCACGAAGGGGTCGGGCTCGGGGCGCAGCTTGGTACCGGCATCGAAGCTGAGCTCGGTCGGATCTCCCTCGATCAGAAAGAAACGAAGGAACCCGGCAGCGTCGTTGTCGTCTTCGACCGGGGCGGCCACTTCGTCTGCTTCGTCTTCTTCCGTGGCGCCGGAAACGATGAGGTGTAAGCGCCGCTGAAATCGCGGCAGGCGTAGGTCGAGACGCAAGCGGACGAGGGGATCGACGCCGTCGAACTCGGCGATCCGAACGCCGCCGCCGATCCGAATGCGGGTTTTGTTCGAGCGCTCTTCGTGAATGTCGGTGGAGAAGAAAGAGTCGACGTTGGCGGCGAGCCCGGTGACGGCTCGACTGACGCTGGCATGACCGCGATCGACCATGCCTGGCTCAGCCGCCTCCTGCCCCCGGGCGGGCGGACATGGGACGAGCGCCAGCACCAGAACCACGGTGACGGCTCGCGACATCGACATGCCGCCCTTGTAGCACGCACGGCGTCAGCCGAACCGCCTCGAGTTGCGCCTGCCTGGAGAGCCCCCCACGTTCACCAGGACGATCGATGCCGCAGCATTCCGACAGCCTGCTCGCGGAGCGCGTGGTTGCGTTCGAGCAAACCGCGAAACGCCGTGGTCACCATGTCGGCGCCCGGCTTGCGCA
>CALJUJ010000249.1 GCA_937975525.1 uncultured bacterium | reverse complement strand
GCTCGAGGAGGGTTTCTCGTTCGATGCTCATCGGCAGGTAATGGCGGGTGCGGCGGACGGTCAATCTTCATGCACGACGCGCACGCTCACGTCGGGCGGCGTGCCGGGATCTTCGCCCTTGAAGCTGCCGCGCTGCGGGGCGGCATCCTGGTAGTCGCGCCCGACGGCAGCGGTCACGTAGGTGTCGTTGACCACCAGGCCATTGGTCGCGTCGAAGCCGCGCCATCCCGCCCCGGGGATGAGAACCTGCGCCCAGGCGTGCGTGGCCCCGGCGCCGTGCTCCGTGGCGCCGTCGTCCTCGGGCTCGGCGTAGCCCGCTGCGTAGCGCGCGGGCACGCCCCAGCGGCGCACGATCGCCACCAGGAGGTGAGCGAAGTCCTGACAGACGCCGGAGCGAGCCGCGAGGGTTTCGGCCAGCGAGGAATGAACGTGGGTCACGCCGGGAGCATAGTCGAAGTGCTCGCGAATCCAAGCGACCGCCGCCTGCACCGATTCGAGCAGCGGCGCCCCCGACGCCCGTTCGGGGAACGGCAGGGGGAACTCGGTGTGGTCGAGGTCCGGCGTCGCCGCGCTGCGGTGCAGAACGAAGTCCCAGAGGCGTGGCTCCCGCCACTTGGCCTCGTCGAGCCAATCCGCCTCGCGCAGCGGCTCGACGGGATCGTAGGCGAAGGGGTTGGACAACGTCGTCTCGACGCGGGCGCGCAGGGTGGTCACCAGAGATTCGTGCGGCTCGACGATGCCGAACCAGTGCACCGTGTTGCCGAACGCGTCTTCGTAGGTCCGCGCCTCGGCCGCAGGGTCGAAGTCGATCGACCATTCTCCCAGGCGCTGGCCGTTGTTGCGCGGCAGCACCCGCAGCTCGCAGACGTGCTCGCGGACGGCGCTCGGAAACGCCAGCTCGGTGCGGTGCTCGATCAGGTAGTGCATGCTGCGTGGCCCGTGGAGGACTCGAAATACTCGTGCCGCACCGCTTGGTTGACGGCGGCGATGCCGTCGACGAAGTCGTCGAGGAACTCGTGCAGACCGCCGTCGAGAATCGAGCTCGCGTCGGTGTCGAGCTGCCGGCGCAGCGCCTCGACGGCGGCATCGCAGGCGGCGGGACGCCCTTCGCCGAGCTGCCGCAGGGCGTCGGCCATGCGCAGCGTGCTGAAGGTGAGCGAGCGCGGGAAGCAGTGGTCGAGAATGACGAGCTCGGCGACCTCGGTCGGATTGATCTCCGAGCGGTATTTGCGGCGGTAGGTCTCGAAGCCGGTGATCGACTTCAGCAACGCCGCCCATTGGTAGTAGTCGAGCGCCGAGCCGACCGAAGAGTGGGCTGGCAGCAGGATGTGGTACTTCACGTCGAGCAGCCGTGCCATCATGTCGGCGCGCTCGACGAACGTGCCGAGGAGATAGAAGCCGAACGCCTCACCGCGCTCCATCGTATTGACGGCGAGCCCCTGGAAGCGGGCCACCTCGCGACCGATCGCGTGCAGTCGGTCGGCGAGTCGATGGTCGTAGGCGGGGCCGCGCTTGATCTCGCGATCGACGAAGAGCCACAGCTCGTTGATCGTCTCCCACATCGGCAGCGAGATGCGATCGCGCACGATGCGCGCGTTCTCGCGGGCCAGGCGCAGACTCGTGTAGAGCGAGCCGCGATTCGAGCCCTGCTGCACCATGAACTGCGCGACGCGGCGCGCGGTCACGGCGCCGTCTGGGTACTGCTCGGCGTACGGCTCGTTGCCGCCGACGATGGTCAACAGCGGACGCCACTGCGCATCCTCCGAGATCGTATCCTCGGCTTCGAGCATGTGGATGCAGTTGATGTTGATCATCCGCGCCGTATGGTCGGCGCGCTCGAGATAGCGCGACATCCAGTAGAGCGCATCGGCAATGCGACTCAGCATGGCGTGCCCCACTGGCCCGGCGGCGCCGGCGGTTGCGTGCGCGCGTCCGGCGCCGCCGCAGCGCCGCGGCAGGCTCGGTGAGCGAAGATCGTCACGTCAGCTCCACAGGTGCGGCGTTTCCTGCTCGCCGGAATCGGCGAGCACCCATGTGTCCTTGCTGCCGCCGCCCTGCGACGAGTTGACGACGAGGGATCCCTTGACCAGGGCCACTCGTGTCAGGCCACCCGGAACGACCTCGATGTCGCTGCCGTAGATCACGTACGGGCGCAGATCGAGGTGGCGCGATTCGAGCTCGCCGTCGAGGTAGCAGATGTGCCGTGACAACGGGACGACCGGCTGGGCGATGAAGTTGCGCGGGTTGGCTGCGATCCGCTCGGCGAACTCGGCCCGCAGCGTCGGCGTCGAGGTCGGGCCCATCAGCATGCCGTAGCCGCCCGATTCGCTGACGCTCTTGACGACCATCCGCGCCAGGTTGTCGAGCACGTACGCGCGCTGCTCCGGATCGGTGAGCTGGTAGGTGTCGACGTTGCGGAGAATCGGTTGCTCGCCGAGGTAGTAACGGATCATGTCGGGGACGTAGCAGTACACCGCCTTGTCGTCGGCGATCCCGGCGCCGGGGGCATTGACGATGGCGACGTTGCCGGCGCGCCAGGCGTTGATCACGCCGGCGACCCCGAGGGCGGAATCGCGGCGAAAACACAGCGGATCGAGAAAGCTGTCGTCGACCCTGCGGTAGATCACGTCGACGCGGCGCAGGCCGCGCGTGGTCTTCAGGTAGACGCAATGGTTCTGGACGACGAGGTCCTGGCCTTCGGCGAGCTCGACGCCCATCTCCTTGGCGAGGAACGTGTGCTCGAAGTAGGCGGAGTTGTAGATGCCCGGGGTCAGCACGACGATCTCGGCGCGCTCGGGTCCGCGCGGCGAGACGTGGCGCAGCGCCTGCAACAGCTGTTGCGGGTAGTGCTCGACGCGGCGCACGCGATACTTGGAGAAGAACTCGGGCATCACGCGCCGCTCGACGATGCGATTCTCGATCATGTACGAGACGCCCGACGGCGTGCGCAGGTTGTCCTCGAGGACCAGGTAGCGACCCTGCTCGTCGCGAATCAGGTCGATCCCGGAGATGTGGGTGTAGATCCCGTGCGGCACGTCGACGCCGATCACCTCACGGCAGAAGTCCTTGCCCTTGAAGATCAGCTCGGCGGGAACGACGCCGTCACGGACGATTCGCTGTTGGTGGTAGATGTCGCCGAGGAATAAATTGAGAGCGCGGACCCGTTGCTTGAGGCCGGCCTCGATCACCGCCCACTCGCTCGCCGGGATGATGCGCGGGATCAGGTCGAAGGGCCATACCCGCTCGATGCCCTCCTCGGTCTCCGAATAGACGGTGAAGGTCACGCCCTCGGCATGCATCGCCAGGTGCGCGTCGTGCGCCTTGGTCGCGAGCTCGTTCTGCCCCGCGTTCTTGATGTGCTCCCAGAGCATGCTGTAGTGCGACCGCGGCCCGAAGTCGTCGCGGTAGAACTCGTGGTAGGGCATACCTACCTGCGACTGCGATTGCTGCTGGACTTGCCCGAATGGGTACGTCATCGACCTTGCCTCCTCGACGGCGTCGAGGCTTCAAGGCAAGGCAAGATCCGCGCCAGCGGGCGGAAGACTCCCGCAAGGAGCCGCGAGTCGGGTCATCCGGCCTGCCGCTGCCCAAGAGCGAGACAATGCCCACCGAGTGGGCAGCCGCGAAGACCGGCTCAGGCCATCAGATAGATCGTGGCCAGGGCGAGAAGGAAGTAGTTCACCAGGACGGCGGCGCCGACGTAGTCCTTGGCCAGGCGCTGCCCGACGAACAACATCAGCAGGGCCAGCGCCGCGACGATGGCGCCGAGGAGCGCGATCGTCGTGCCGCCGCCGAAGAACAGGATGACCGCGCCGAGCATCGACAGCGCGCCGGCCGTCACCTCGACGGCGGTGATGACGGTCAGCATCATCGGCACCAGGCCGTCGAGGGGACTGTTGGCGAAGTGGCCGGTGAGCCACTGCAGGTTGCCGTCGCGGTCGAAGACCTTGTCGAGGCCGGACTGCAGGAAGAGGACGCCGAGAAACGCGGCGGCGAGTGTCTGCATGCTCCAAAAGGCCATCCCAGTCTCCTTCGTACGCGTGGTGGACCGTGTTGAACCACAATGCCCGGCAGGGCTCAAAGCCTCGCCGGCGCGAGTTGACGCAACCGCGGGAAACGCCGAAGCTCGCGGCATGCGCGCGCTTCCGCTCCTGGCACTCGCGATCGCCCTCGCCGGCGCCGCACCCCGCGTCGCGGCCCAGCCGCCGGAGGCCGGGCCGACGCCGACGCCCCGCTCCGCCATCGAGCGCTGCGTCGATTTCTGCGCCGTGATCTACGGCAACAGCAACGCCGAGCGCGGCCAGTGCGCGGCCGCGTGCCGCGACGCCGATGCCTGCTCGCAGCTGTGCAGCGACCGCTTCCCCGACGACGGAGGCAAGCAGACCGCCTGCTTCAAACGGTGCATGCGCAGCAAGGCGACGTGAGATCGGTCGCGGCGCGAATCAATCCTGGAACTCGTAGCTGCCGATGTCGCAGCCGGCGCCGGACGGACGATGCAGCCCGCGCTGGTCGACTTCCGGGCATGCCGCCTCGAGCGCGGCGTCGATCGCCGGACTGTCCTCCCGCCGAAACCCGGCGGAGGGGATGAATCCCCCCTGATCGAGCGGGCCCCGCAGGTACGGGCTCGTGTCGACGATGTCCGTCGGCTGGTCGAAGCCGCAGCTGGTATGACTGTCCATGTTGCCACCGAGCGAGTCGATCGCGCCCGAGCAATTGCGCCCGCGCTTGGTGCCGGCGAAGTTGTCCGCAACGAGAGTGTTGACGAGCTCGACGGTGCCGTCGAGGTTGATCACGCCGGCGGCCGTGTGGTTCGCCTGATTGCGGGCGATCGTGCAGTTCACGCAGCGAACCGTGCCGCCGTCGTTGCAGATTCCCCCGGCCATTGCCTTGCGCGCGCGGTTGGCGATGATCGCCACATTGGTCGCATCGACGACGCCGCCATCGCGGTTGTAGATGCCGCCACCGCAACCGAGACGCGCCTGCCCCTTGTACAGCAGCACCCGATCCAGCGTGACGCTCCCGCCGTCGTTGTGGATGCAGCCGCCCAATCCCTCGGGTAGCTGATCGGTATGCCGCTCGAGAACCGAATCGACCGCAGTGAACGTTCCCTTGTTGTAGACGCCGGCGCCACGCTCCGAGAGGCCGCGCGACAACTTGGAACGGCGCAGATGAAGCGTTCCCTCGTTGTAGATGATGCCGCCCTGGGGCGCGTAGCCCTTGGTCAAATGCACGCCGTCGATGCTGACCTCGACGCCGGCCGGGATCTCGAGAATGCGTTCGCTCCGCACCCCGGTGATCTTGGTCGCGTCCATGCCCTCACCGATCAAGTCGACGTTCTCCGTCACTCGGATCTGCGTCCACAGCCGCGCTTGGGCCCTGCGCCGACCACCGGTGCTGACGAAGATCCTGTCGTGCCCCGGGTGCGCGTTCGCCTCCTCGAAAGCCGCACGCACCGTGCACACGCCGCGCTCGTCGGCGCACACCCCGTCGCCCGGTAGAGCGTCGGGCTCGTCGCGCAGCGCCAGGTTCACGTGAAAATCGATCGGCCCCGTCGGCACCGGCGTGAACGTCACCGTCGGCGTCGGCGTCACCGTCGGCGTCGACGTCGACGTCACCGTCGGCGTCACCGTCGGCGTCGACGTCGGCAGCGGCGTCCCCGTGTGCGTCGGCGTCGGCGTGACGCTCGGCGTCGCCGTGCGCGTGAACGTCGCCGTCACCGTCGGCGTCGGAGTCGACGTCGGCGTGATGCTCGGCGTGTACGTGGACGTCGGTGTGCCGGTGATCGTCGGCGTCGGGGTCGGTGTCTGCGTCGGCAACAGCGGGTCTCGCGTGTTCGTCGGCGTCGGCTCCGGCAGCTGCGCCTCGAACGCGCCGACGTCGCAGCCGCCGCCGGCGGGGCGCGGCAGCCCGCGCTGGTCGACCTCCGGGCACGTCGCCGGATCGGCGCCGTTCACCGCCGGGCTCGTCGATTTCTTGAAGGCGGCCGTATCGGTCGCCCCGCCGCTGTCGCGCAGTCCGCGCAGCATCGGGTCCGTGTCGCTCTGATCGACCGGGCCCGAGAAGCCGCAGGTGTCGCCGCTGTCGATGTTGCCGCCGAGGGAGGTGATCACGCCGCCGCAGTTCGAGTGGCGACCTTCCCGGGACTGCGAATTGTCGGCGACGATCGATCCGCGCACGAGGACTTCGCCGCCGAGATTGAGGATGCCGCTCGGGCCGGTCGTGCTCTTGTTGCGCGCGATCGTGCAATGGGTGCAGGTCACGCTGCCACCGTCGTTGCAGATGCCGCCCCCCCGAGCCTTGTCGGCGCCGTTGCCGAAGATCGTCGTGTTGAGCGCCTCGAAGCTCGCACCCGTCGCGTTGTAGAGCGCACCGCCGCAGCCGAGGCGGGCGTTGCCGCCGGTCAGCAGGACGCGGTCGAGACGGACCACGCCCTCGTTGTAGATGCAGCCGCCGAGCCCGTTCGGGATGCGGTTCGAATGCTTGAAGAACAGCGAGTCGACCGCGTCGAGCGTTCCGGAATTGTAAATCCCAGCCCCTCGGTCCGCGACGCCGCGGGCGATCTGGGCGCGCTCGAGCTCCAACGTACCCTCGTTCAAGATGATGCCGCCCCGGTCGGTCTCGCCCTTGCGCAGCGAGACGTCGACGAGCCGAAGACGGGCGCCCGGCAAGACCCGCAGGAGCCGATCGAAGCGCGCTCCCTCGATGATCGATTCGTCCATTCCCAGACCGACGATCTCGAGGTCGTCGGCGACCAGCGCCTGCGACAGCAGCAACGTCGCCAGGTTGCGCCGCGGCGATTCGGTCAGCCGAATCGTGTCGGCGCCGGGCAGCGCGTTCGCCTCCTCGATCGCGGCGCGCAACGGGCACGCACCGCTACTGTCACTGCAGACCCCGTCGCCGGGGTTGGTATCCGACGCATCCTGGCGGGTCGGCTCGGAAACGAACTCGACCGCGGGCGCCGGCGCCACGAGCCCTGCCACCCAACAGCCGACCACGAGCGCAAGTCCGCGCAGACGCATGGAATCCCCCATCATGAGAGGACCCCTACCAGTACTCGCTCGGGTGACTCAACCGATTTCCACCCGGCGGGCGAAATCAGTCGGGGTCGGGCCGTGTGACGGGCCTCGCTTCCAAGCGCGCGATCAAGCTCGATGTGTCCCAACGACCGCCGCCGAGCTGCTGCACCTCGGCGTAGAACTGGTCGAC
>CALJUJ010000248.1 GCA_937975525.1 uncultured bacterium | reverse complement strand
GCGCCAGGCACGAGCCGCTCGTGCGCTCGGCCTGTCCGTTGCCGGTTGCTGATCTGCCCCGACACCGGCATTGCCGCCCGACCGTCCGAACCCCCGGGAACGAGACGCCCGTCCGAGCGAGCGCCATCCGCAAGACGAGAACCCCAGCGCCACCCCGCGGCCGCTCGTCGAAACATCGAGCCGCATCACCGAGGACCACGGACTCGGTGATGCGGCCGCGCCCATTCGTCGATGACCGGATCAGTTCGCGCAGCTGCCGTTGGCCTCCCCGTCGTCGAGCGCGTCGCAGTCGGCGCCCAGATCATCCATCGCATCGAACATCGTGCAGTAGAGGCAGTCGGTCCGATCGTCGAGGCAGCTCACTGGAGTGTCGCCGCTGAAGCACGAGGCCGGAAACGCCGACGGGATGTCGACTCCTTCGCATCGCTTGTCGAGAGCCTTGGTGATCTTCGCTGCCGACTTGGCGATCTTGCCCTTGACGTCGGCATCGACGAGAGCCAAGCAGTTGCTCAACGTCGAGGCGGAAATGGCGAGCGCGACCTTCTTCCCCTTGAGCGCATCCTTCTTGCACTTGAGGAACTCCCGCGCCTTCGTCTCGAAGAGCTTCTGCGTCGCCTTGAGCACGGCGGCCTGGCATTTCGATCCGTCGCGATCGGATTTCGGCAGAACTGCCGACGTCAAGTCGGCGCCGAACACTTCGGCGGCCAGGTCGACTTCCGCAGCGACCCCCGCATCGTTGATGGTCGCCGCGTCGGTCAACGCGAACGGCACCGGCGCCTCACATTTCTTGGCCTCCGTCGTACTCGTCCGTGCGAGGACCTTCGCGACCTTCCCGCCCACGTCCGCCGTCAGGCACCCCTGCGCATCGAGCTCGGTGCCCTTCGCCGCATTCTTCAGGCATTTCGCCACCGCCTTGGCCTGCGCCTTGGCGACTTTCACGCCGGCACCGTTCATCGCGTTCACGCACTTCTGCTCGCTCCGGTCGAGTCCGCGGACGACGACGCCCCATTGGCTGGCGTGCGACGTGAGTACCTTGATCGTCACGTCGTCGCCGTCCTGGGTGCGGTCGTCGACGCATGGGTCGGGGTCAGCCGTGCCCAGTGCGCCCTCGCAGTCCGGCACGAAGTCCCCGTCGACGATGGCGGCGAGCAGGAGCGGGTCCACTCCCTCCGGGATCAACGAGCCATCGATCGTCAGGTAGATCTCCAACGGATCTTCAACGGATGCTGGCGGTGCTTCGATTTGCAGCTCCAGGCCGAGAATGTTGAGGCTCTTCGGATTGGAGCTCGTCGATGAAGGCGCGATCTGGACGGTTCCGGCGTTCTTCGTCTTGATCGCCGTCTGCAGCGGAATCGCCCGCGTCGCACCGTTGCCGAGCGGATCGGTGGTGACCGTCTCGCCCGCCGCCGCCACGACGTTCACTGGGGTGATCTTGCAGTTCGCTTCGCAGCCGTCGCCATTCGTTTCGTTACCGTCGTCACAACTCTCGCCTTGCGACGTCTGGAGCACCAGATCGCCGCAACCGCCGGCGAGGTAGCGCACTACGGTGAGCTCGACGACCGGGCCGTTCAACGAATGGCCGGCGACGACGACCCGGCCGTTCGGCTGCACCGCGACCGCACCAGCCGCTGCCTCGATCCCGATTCCGGTCGTGAGCTTGCCGTCGAAGTCGAAACCGGTGTCAGGGGCGCCGTCGCTGTCGTAGCGAACCACTCCGATCTCGGTGAATGCGTCGTTGAACACGAGGCCGGCGAGTACGGCGCGCGAGGCGCCGTCGAGCGCCATGGCCAACGGGTAGTCATCGTCGGTGCCGATGTGCGTCGACGTCTCCCCGTCCGCGCCGAAGTCCTCGTCGATCTCGCCGTCGTCGTCGAACCGAAGGACGGCGAAGTCGACCGACGTCTGACCTTCGTTCTCGATGTAGGTGCCGACGACGACTCCTCCGTCGGCCTGCACCGCAACGATCGGCGGTAGGTCGTGCGTTGCCTCACGCCCGGTTTCGACGATGCCGTTCGAACTGAAGCGGGTGTCGTTCGCTCCGGTCGACGTGTATCGCACCAGCCACAATTGGTTGCCTTCGACGATTCCGGCAATGACGATCTTACCGTCGGTCTGCACCGCGAGCGAGTAACCTACGAGGTTGAACGCTGTAACGACGCCATCGCCATCAAACGTTGTATCGAGGCTGCCGTCCGCGTGGAGACGAGCGAGAATCATCCAGGGGCCGTCTTTGCCGACAACGACGATCTTACCGTCGGCCTGGATCGCGACGTCGTATCCGACACCGTCTCCAGGGTCGATGGAGATCGTTGCGACGCCATCGCCATCGAAGGTCGTGTCCGGCGAGCCGTCGGCGTTGAACCGCCACACGGTAGCATCGTTGCTCGGGCTTCCCGCTTGCCCGGTGACGACGATCTTGCCGTCAGGCTGGAGTGCGAGTCCCCGACCGGCCGTTCCGGATCCGGTCGCCGCCGCGAGGACTCCGCCCGTGCCGAAGCCGGCGTCGGCGGTTCCGTCCGCTTCAAAGCGCACCAGGCTGTACCCCGAGCCGGTCGTGCCGAGGACCAGGATCTTGTCGTCGTCCTGGATCGCCATGTCCATCGTCTTCGGATCCGTGTCGAGATCCAGCGGTACGGTCGCGATTCCGTCACCGCTGAAGCTCGGATCCAGCCGTCCGGGGCTGTCGACGCAGGTGTCCTCGCAACCATCGCCATTGACCAGGTTGCCGTCGTCGCAGAGCTCGCCCGCGGTCCGAACGCCGTTGCCGCAGGCCGTGACGGTGCAGTTCGAGTCGCAGCCGTCGCCGGAGACCGGGTTGCCGTCGTCGCAGGCTTCGACGCCGGCGTGGACGAATCCGTCACCGCAGGCGGGAAGCTCGCAGCTGTTGGTGCAGTCGTCGGTCTGGTCGAGGTTGCCGTCGTCGCATGGTTCGAAGAATTCGTAAACGTAGCCGTCGCCGCACGATGCGGCGAAGCAAGTCGACAGACAGTCATCCGTCTCGTCGAGGTTGCCGTCGTCGCACTCCTCGCCAGCCGTCGCGATGCCGTTGCCGCAACCGGTCACGGTGCAGGTCTCGTCGCAACCATCGCCATTCACAAGATTGCCGTCGTCACATTCCTCTTCGCCCGTCGCCACGCCGTTGCCGCAGCTGAGCGTGCAGTCCGATTCGCAGCCGTCGTTGGCAATCGCGTTGCCGTCGTCGCAGAGCTCGCCGAGCTCCCTGCGGCCGGTGCCGCACACGGGGTCGTAGGCACATTGGTATACGGACCCGTTCGCCAGGACGTTCTGGATTTCCGAGTTGGTCAGAGCTCGACCGACGAACATCTGCACCTCGTCGACGAATCCGTTGAGAAAAAACGCCGTTCCTTCTCGGCTGCCGAACTTGAGTGAGGTTGGTGCGGTCAGGTCCCTGGTCGAGGTGCCCGAACCCACCTGCGTGCCGTTGGCGAAGATGGTGAACGAGTTTCCGGCACGGCGAACCGCGAAGTGATTCCAGGTGCCGGCGTTGATCGATAGCGAGTTCGTGTTCACGGACGCGTTTCCGGTCATCGCGAACTGCAGAGCGTTCGAGCCGCGCTTGGTGAAAGTCCACCCGACCGGGGCCGATGATCCGCCAGGGTTCTGAATCCACTGCTCGATCAGGACCTGCTCGAATGACGTCGAGTCGAAGTTCACCCAGAGACTGATGGTGAAATCGTCTTTTCCCAGGTCGAGGGCAGGGTTCTGCGGGACGGTGAGATAGTCGAAGTTCCCATCCAGGTCGAAACCCACGTCGCCACCGGCGGCGAGTCGTCCCGGACCGTAGGTAGCGTCGCCTTCGAACGCCGCATCGTATCCGTTCCAGATGTCGGAGAGGATGCTCTGACCTGGCCACCACGACGTCAGACCCGCCGGCGGATCACAAGCGCACCCCACCGGCTGGGCGCCCGGTGATGGAGGTACGCACTGTGCGTCGACCCGCGCGAAAAGGGCCGCCAGGGCGACGACCACGATCATGGGTGCGTGGAACAATCGATGGCGAATCATATGAAACCCCCTGTGGTCCGCTCTACTACTTCGTGGGATCACGAACAACTGCCGTCACTCTCGCCGTCGTCGTACGTGTCGCAGTCGACGTCGACGTCGTGGATGGCGTTCATGAGGCGACAGAAACGGCAGCTCGCCTGTTCAGCGATGCAGGCGGCCACGTCACCAGCGGCGCCGCAGCCCGCGGGCAGCACGGGCACGAGGTCGGCCGGGCACTTCGTCAGCGTCTTGGCGATCTTCGCCAGCGACTTGGCGACCTTACTCTTCTCGTCGGCGGCGACGACCGCGAAGCAGACCTCGAGGTCCGCGGCGGTCAACATGAGCTCCGGCTTGCCCTTGAGACCATCCTTGGCGCAGCGCTCAAAGAGCCTCACCTGCGTATCGAGATGCTTCTGCGCGTCCTTCAGCACCTTGCTCTGGCACTTGGATCCATCGCGATCGTCGCTAGAGATCACGGCGACGTTCAGGTCGCTGCCGAAGAGATCGGCGATCAATCCGAGCTCCTCCGCCTGCGCGGCCGCGCTCACCGCCGCCGTTCCGGCGATGCCGAACGGAGGTGTCGCGCTGCACTTCTTCGTTGCCGTCGCCTCGACCTTGCTCACGGCCTTGGCGATCTTGCCCTTGGCGTCCGCCGTCAGGCACGTCTGCGGGTCCGGCTCCTTGCCCTTGGCGCCGAACTTGACACACTTTTCGCCTTCCTTGAGTTGAGTCTTCGCGACCTTCAACGCCGCCTTGGCCAGGCTGAGGACGCATTTCTGATCGTCCTTCGATTGGCCGGCGATCGCAGCCGCCCACTGGCTCGCTTCGGAGGTCAACACGGTCAGCATCGCGTCGCCGTCGGGCTGCGTCTCGCGTAGCGCCATGCATGGATCGGGCTCGGCGACGCCCGGAGCACCGGTGCAATCGTCCACGGCTTTGCCATCGCGCAAGACGTGGAGTCGGTCGAGCGTCACGCCCTCGGGTATGAGCGATGCATCGACCTCGATCTCGATCACCAGCGGGTTCGCCGCGGTCGCGTCCGGCGCGTTGATCTCGACCGGAATCCCCAGAATCTCGAAGCCCTTCTCGGTTTCGATGTCGGTGGTCGTACTGATCTGCACCGTACCGCCCGTGGGTGTCGTCACCGACGACTGCAGCGGGACCATCTCGGTCGCGCCGGTCGCGCCCGAGTCGGTCGTCACCCTGCCTCCCGCGCCGACGGATTCCGATATGGGTGTGATCGTGCAATTCGCCTCGCAGCCGTCTCCGGCGACGAGGTTGCCGTCGTCGCACGCTTCGCTGCCCGTGCGTACGCCGCTGCCGCAGCCCGTGGGCTTGAAGGTGGCGTCGCAGCCGTCGCCGTTGACGAGGTGGCGGTCGTCACAGATTACGCTAGGGCTAACGACGCCGTTGCCACAAGCCGTCGGCGTGCAGTTCGAATCGCAGCCGTCTCCCTCCGTGGCGTTGCCGTCGTCGCAGACTTCGCCCGCGGTGGTGACTCCGTTGCCGCACGCGGTCACCGTGCAGTTCGAATCGCAGCCATCGCCGTCGACGAAACCGCCGTCATCACATGCTTCGCCGGCCGTCGTGATGCCGTTGCCGCACGCGGTCGCCGTGCAGTTCGAATCGCAACCGTCACCATCGACGGCGTTTTCATCCTGCTCGAGCGGCTTGACGGGGATGCGGTCGTCTTTGAATTCGAACCGCAACCGCCGCCATCTACCGCCTTTCCCTCCTCGCAGCCCTTCCCCGCTGTGGCGACACCGTTGCCACAGGCCGTGGCCGTGCAGTTGGAGTCGCAGCCATCCCCGTCGGTCAGATTGCTGTCATCGCAATCTTCGCCGCTGGTGAGAATGCCGTTGCCGCAGGCCGTCACCGTGCAGTTCGAGTCACAGCCGTCGCCGTCGTCGAAGTCGCCGTCGTCACAGTCCTCGCCGGACGTCACGACCCCGTTGCCGCAAGCGGTGGCGGTGCAATTCGAGTCACAGCCATCGCCGTCGATGAGGTTTCCGTCGTCGCAGTCCTCGACTCCGGTTTCGATGACGCCGTCGCCGCACACGTTGAGCGTGCAGTCGGCCTTGCAGGCGTCGTTGTCGTCGAGGTTGCCGTCGTCGCATTCCTCGCTGCCGCTGGTGACTCCGTTGCCGCAGGCCGACACCGTGCAGTTGGAATCGCAGCCATCGCCTTCGGTGGCATTCCCGTCGTCGCAGGCTTCGCCCGCGTCGA
>CALJUJ010000247.1 GCA_937975525.1 uncultured bacterium | reverse complement strand
TCCCGGGCCAGTGCCGAGGCTCGACCATCGCGCCTCACGCCTTCGGTCCCAACAGATCCAGGATACCCGACAGCGGTACTGCGACCCATCCGGGTCGGTTGTTGAGCTCGTACTGCACCTCGTAGAGCGCCTTCTCCAACATGTGGAGATCGAGCAATACCTGCTGCTCGCCCGGATCGCTGGGCAGGAACTCGGCCTCCTGCAGCGCTTCGAGGTAGCCCTGCAGATAGGCGACCGACACCCACTGCGACCAGTAGCGAGCCCGTTCGCCGAGTAGCTGATGGTCGGCGCTGCGGATCAGCGGATCTTCGCTCGATTCGATGAGGCGGCTGTTGGCGGCGTAGTGAAACGACCGCAGCATGCCGGCGACGTCACGCAGCGGCGGGCGCTTGAGTCGGCGATCGCTGAGCGAACGCGCCGGCTCGCCCTCGAAGTCGATGATCACGAAGTCGCGCCCCGTGAACAGCACCTGGCCGAGATGGTAGTCGCCGTGGGTGCGGATTCGTTCGCCCCCGAGCTTGCGGGCAAGCACGCGGCGCAGCGCTGCGTCGACGTCGCCCTCACGCTCGAGCAAGCTCTCGGCCGAAGCGGGTAGCTCCCCGCGACGCGACTTCCTCTGCTTGCGCAGCAGCTCGAACGCCTGCTTCGCCTGTCCGCGGCACGATTGGTACAGCGAGCGCTGGTACAACGTCGAAAACGGCTCGGGTCGAAAGGCGGGATCCTCGTCGACCGAGGCCAGGGCGGCGTGCATCTCGGCGGTTCGTTGTCCGAGCAGGCGTGCCGATTCCAGATAGGAGCCGATGTGGTCGTGCGCGGCGTCGGGGATGGCCGCCGCCGCCGCCGCGATCAGCCCGCCGCTGGGCAGCTCGCTCGTGTCGGGCCCCTGGGCACGTGCCAGCGTGTTCTCGAAATAGCGCGCCAGGACGTCGAGCGTGTACGACCAGGCGTCGCCCTCGTTGACCACGAACTCCTGCAGGATGCCGATGGTCGCCTCGTCCTCGTTCTCGCGCTCGTAGGCGAGTCCGCCGAGCACCTTGGGCATGTGGGCGAACGACGTCCTCTCCGTGAGAAAGCGACCGATCTCCAGATCTGGGTTCAAGCCCTTTTCGACGCGTCGGAAGAGCTTGAGCACGAGCTTCTCGCCGTACAGGATCGACGTGTTGCTCTGTTCTGCCCGCAGTGGATGCGGCGCCAGTGCTTCCGGCCCCGCGCGCAGGACGGAGCGCAGCGAGCGCGCCGCTTCGCCGACGACCGCGCCCGTGCCGCCGCGCGCCCGCCGCCGCCGTGCGATCGTATCGAGGAGCGACTCGGCGAAGGATTCCTCCCAGGTCGCATCGTAGAGAACCCCGGGCGCGTCAGTGCCCGGCAGCTGCACCTCGCAGATCACCGCATGCGCTCGCCACTCCTTGACCTGGTCGGCGCGAGCCCCGCGGGCGCAGGCGAGCGGCAGCAAGTAGGTCGTCGGCTCGCCGTCGAAGAACTCGACGCGGCAGAACGCGAGGGCCGCCTCGAGCCCGTCGCCCGACAACGGAACGCTGTCGACGATGCGCGCCCCCTTCAATTTTCGGGCCTTGCTACCGAACCAACGACAGCCGAGGAGATAGGCCGGCAGCAGCTCTTCGAACGCCGAGCGCGAGCGTCCGGAGAGGACCTCGTCCCAGCGCTTGTCGACGGCAACCGCCGGCAGCTCGCCGCTCAGGCGCGACGTGCGCATGCGGAACTCGGGCGTGCGCGGCCGTTCGAGCGTGAACCAATAGAAGTTGTGTGGCCCCAGCGTGAGCAGATAGGGCAGCTCGCCGATGGGTGGGAACTCGTTGCCGCCGAACATCTCCACCGGCACCAGCCCCTCGAACGCCTGCAGGTCGAGCTCGACGTACTGCACGAACCGCGACAGGTTGGCGACGACGAGCAACTGTTGGTCGCCGTGGCGGCGGATGTACGCGAGCACCTTCCGATTCTCGGGGTGCAAGAACTCGATCGAGCCGCGGCCGAAGGCCTTGTGGCGGCGGCGCAGAGCGATCAGGCGCTTCATCCACCAGAGCAACGAGTGCGGGTTGTTCTGCTGCGTCTCGACGTTGACGGCTTCGGGGCTGTGCTCGGCGTCGATGACGATCGGCAGGAAGAGCCGCTGCGGATTGGCCCGCGAGAACCCCGCGTTGCGATCGACGTTCCACTGCATCGGCGTGCGCACGCCGTTGCGATCACCCAGGTAGATGTTGTCCCCCATGCCGATCTCGTCGCCGTAGTAGATGATCGGCGTCCCCGGCAGCGACATCAGGAGCCCGTTGAGAAGCTCGATCTTGCGGCGATCGTTGCCGAGCAGGGGTACCAGGCGGCGGCGGATTCCGAGGTTGATGCGCGCCTGCGGGTCGGCGGCGTACACCCGGTACATGTAGTCCCGCTCTTCGTCGGTCACCATCTCGAGCGTCAGCTCGTCGTGGTTACGCAGAAAGATCGCCCACTGCGCGGCCTCGGGGATCGCCGGTGTCTGGTCGAGAATGTCGATCAGCGGAAATCGATCCTCCATGTGCACCGACATGAACAGGCGCGGCATGACCGGAAAGTGGAACGACATGTGGCATTCGTCGCCGTCGCCGAAGTACGCGACCGCGTCCTCGGGCCACTGATTGGCCTCGGCGAGCAGCATTCGTCCGGCGAACTTCTCGTCGACGTGCCGGCGCAGCCGCTTCAAGATCTCGTGCGTCTCCGGCAGGTTCTCGCAGTTCGTTCCCTCGCGCTCGAAGAGGTACGGAATGGCGTCGAGGCGAAGGCCGTCCACGCCCATGTTGAGCCAGAAATCCAGGACCTGCAGGACCGCCTTGAAGACCGCCGGATTCTCGAAGTTGAGATCGGGCTGGTGCGAGTAGAAGCGGTGCCAAAAGTACTGCTTTGCCACCGGATCCCACGTCCAGTTCGAGGTCTCGAAATCCTTGAAGATGATCCGCGCGTCCTCGTACTTCTTCGGCGTATCGCTCCACACGTAGAAATCGCGCCACTTGCTTCCGGGCTTCGCGCGCCGGGCACGCTGGAACCACGGGTGCTGGTCCGACGTGTGGTTGATCACCAGCTCGGTGATCACGCGCAACCCGCGAGCGTGTGCCTCGCGCAAGAACACTTCGACGTCGCGCAACGTCCCGTACGACTCGTGGACGTCGGAATAGTAGGCGATGTCGTAGCCGTCGTCGCGGAGGGGCGAGGGGTAGAACGGCAGCAACCAGATCGCCGTCACCCCGAGGTCCTGCAAGTAATCGAGCTTGGTCGTGAGCCCCTTGAAATCCCCGATACCGTCGCCGTTGGCATCGCAGAAGGCGCGCACGTGCAATTGGTAGATGACCGCGTCCTTGTACCAGAGCGGCTCGGGTCGAGGCGCCGCTCCCGAAGTTGACTTCTTCGCCATCGATGCCTCCTGACTAGGCCCTGGGGGACTGCGTGACGCGGAGCACGTGGGCGACCTGCTCCGTCGGATCCAGTCGTATGTAGTTGCGGGCACCGCGCCAGGTGTAGCGCGCCCCGGTGAGCAGATCCTCCACCTCGAACGCCGCATCGGGTCCGAGCCCGAGCGCGCCGACCGGAACGTGCACCATCGTCTCCTGCGCGCGGTGTGGATCCACGTTGACCGCGATCAGCAGGTTGTTGGCGCCATCGTCGGACCAGCGGTGGTAGAACAAGACCTGGTCGTTCTCGGAGGTGTGGAAGGCGACGTTGCGGAGGTTCTGCAACGCGGGGTTCTCGCGACGGATGCGGTTGATCGTCGCGATGTCTGCATTGAGATTGCCCGGCGCTTCCCAGTCCCGGTGCCGCAGTTGGTACTTCTCCGAGTCGAGATACTCCTCGCTGCCCGGGCGCACCGGGACGTTCTCGCACAGCTCGTAGCCGCTGTAGATTCCGTAGGTCGGCGACAGCGTCGCCGCCAGAACGAGACGGACGCGAAACGCGGGACGGCCTCCGCGCTGCAGATACTCGTGGAGAATGTCCGGCGTGTTGGCGAAGAAGTTGGGCCGATGGAATTCGGCCAGCTCGCCGTGGGCGAGCTCTTCGACGAAAGCGCGCATCTCCGGCGCCGTATTGCGCCAGGTGAAATAGCCGTACGACTGGGTGAAGCCGAGCTTGGCCAGCGCCGCAAGCCGCTTGGGCCGCGTGAACGCCTCGGCGAGGAAGATCACCTCGGGATGCCTGTCCTGCACCTCGCGAATCGCCCACTCCCAGAACGCCAATGGCTTCGTGTGCGGATTGTCGACGCGAAACACCCGCACGCCGTGCTCCACCCAGTACAGCAGCGCGTCGCGACAGGCGCTCCAGAGCGCGACGCGGTCGTCGCACCAGAAATGGATCGGGTAGATGTCCTGGTACTTCTTGGGCGGATTCTCCGCGTAGCGGATCGAGCCGTCCGGGCGCACGTGGAACCAGTCGGGATGCTCTTCGACCCAAGGGTGGTCGGGCGAACACTGCAACGCGAAATCGAGTGCAACGTCGATTTCGTTGTCGCGCGCCGTCCGCACGAAGGCATCGAAATCCTCGATCGTGCCGAGCTTGGGCTCGATCGCCGTATGACCGCCGTCGGCATTGCCGATGGCCCACGGGCTGCCGGGATCGCTCGGCCCGCATTCGAGCGAGTTGTTCGGCCCCTTGCGGAAGCGATGGCCGACCGGATGGATCGGCGGCAGGTAGACGATGTCGAAACCGAGCTCCGCGAGCCGCGGCAGCCGGCGCGCGGCGTCGGCGAAGGTGCCATGCACTCCGGGCGTCGTTCCTTGGGACCGCGGGAAGAACTCGTACCAGGCGCCGAATTGCGCCAGCGGTCGGTCCACGTAGACCTCGAG
>CALJUJ010000246.1 GCA_937975525.1 uncultured bacterium | reverse complement strand
GTTGAAGTGCTCGTCGCCGGCCTTGTCGTAGCGCACGGCGCCCTGCTGCGCGGCCTCCTCGACGACGTCGATCGAGAGGCGACCGGCGCCGCGAGCGCTGGCCAGGCGGGTGCTCGCTTCGAGTAGATTGAGCGCGCTGCGCGCATCCCCGTGGGCCCGTTGGACGAGAAATGCGCGGGCATCGGCTTCGATCGTCCAGCCGCCGTCGCCGAGCCCGCGCTCGCGGTCGTCCAGCGCACGGTCGACGAGCGCGGTCAGGTCGTCGACCGTGAGTGGCTCGAGGGTCAACACGGAAGCTCGCGACAGCAGGGGGGCGATCACTTCGAAGGACGGATTCTCGGTGGTGGCGCCGATCAACACGATCGTGCCGTTCTCCACGTGCGGTAGGAAGGCGTCCTGCTGCGCCTTGTTGAAGCGATGGATCTCGTCGACGAAGAGCACCGTCTGGCGGCCGAGCTCGGCGAGGCGCCGGTCGGCTGCATCGATGACGTCGCGGAGCTCGCGGACGCCGGAAAGCACGGCCGAGAAGCGCACGAACTCGGCGTCGGTCGATGCCGCGATGACGCCGGCGAGCGTCGTCTTGCCGGTGCCCGGCGGGCCCCAGAGGATCAGCGAGCCGAGACGGCCGCTGGCGACGATGCGCTCGACCAGGCGCCCAGGGCCGACCAGGTGTTGCTGGCCGACCACTTCGTCGAGGCGTCGGGGCCGCATGCGTTCGGCCAGCGGGGCCTGCTCGCGGCGACGGCGCTCGGCCGGGGCCGCGAAGAGATCCGGCCCCGAGGCTCCGCGGCTGCGCTTGGTCATGCCGGCAGCGTAGCAGAATCCGCTGCCGCCGCGGGAACCGGACGATCGTCAACGCCCGACGAGAAAATGACTGCCGGTGCGGCGACGGATGGATCGAGCCGGTCGCATGAACCACTGGACCAATCGTGGCACGTCGCTTGCTGTTTCCCGGGGTGATGATGTTCTCGGCGGAGTCGTTGCAGGCAGAGGCTCGGCGCGGTGCGGCGCCGATCGATTCGGCGTCACAGGTGCTCGAAGAGGCGCGGCTGCTCGCCGCGTCGTCGGCCGCCGCGTTGCCGCCGATCACCTTGGCTCTGGCCGTCCTCTACTCCGTCCTGGCGCCGCTGCGCTGGCTGTTCATGGCACCACCGCAGGGGCTTTCTCTCGCGCTGGTGGCGATGGTCAGCTCCGCTTGCCTGACCATCAGCACCATCGACCAGCGGCGGCACGAGATCGAGGGTGAGCGAGCCCACCGCATGCTGGCGCTCTGCGGCTTGCTGGTGGTCGCGGATTTCCTTTCCCCTGCCTGGCTGGCGTCCAGCCACCAGTGCGTCGCGGTGTTGTGCCTGATCGTCGTGGCGTGCGGCTTCCTCGTGCTGTCGACGCCCTGGCTGGCGCGGCTGCTCGCCGTTGCGATCGGTGGCTTCTACTTCGTGCGCCTGGCGACGCCCGCCGACTTCGAGACCATGAGCTGGCCGCTCGCCGTGGTGCCCGCGGTGGCCGTGTCGCTGATCGGCCATTCGCTGCGCCTGCGCGCCGTCCAGGCGCAGGCGTCGCTGCTGCTGCAGGCTCGCGCTGCGGAAACCCATGCCACCGAGGCCGCTCGTCGCCTGACCGTTGCCCTGCAGTCGCAGCAGCGCCTGCGCGACGTCCTCGAAGCGTCACCCGACGTCATCCGAATCGTGTCCAAGGACGCCTCGCTGCTGTACGAGAACGCTGCGAGTCGTGCGATCGACGAGCGCTCCGGTGCAAGCATCGTGGCGACTCGAGGCGCCGCCGCGGCTGGCGTCGCTGCTTCGCTTGACGACTCCGGTGCTCCTTCCCTTGGCGATTCCGGTGCTCGCCCCGCTGCGTCCGAGGCCGCGCCGTCGTTGGCGCGCTATCCGCGCTGGGCGGCGGCGCGCGTGCGCGAGGAGGCGCTGCCGCAGGCCGATCGCTTCGGCGTGTGGAGCGGAGAAACCGCCATCCTCGCAGGCGATGGCCGCGAGATCCCCATGTCCCAGGTCGTCATCGCCCACAAGAACCTGCGCGGCGAGGTCGAAGCCTACTCGACGGTGATGCGCGACATGTCGGCTGCAAAGCAGGCGGAGCGCGAGCTGCGCCGCGAGTTGCACCTTTCCGATACGCTGGCGCGGATCGGCCGCGAGCTGCTGGAAATGCGCGGCACCACGCCGCTCCTCGACCGCGCCTGCCGCCTCACCCGCGACGTGCTCGGCTGCGACAGCACGCAGACGTTTCTCTTGCGCGAGGGTGAGGAAGCCTACGTCGCGATCGGTGGCATCGGCGACCCCGTCGATTTCTGGCCGGCGTTGGTGGCGATGCGCCTGCCCCGGGTCTGGATGCCCGGGCTCCTGGCGCAGTTGCGCCGCGAGAAATGGATCGCCGTCGATCTCGACGATCGCGGCGAAGGGCGCTCGCTCGACTCCTGGATCGACCGCGACGGCGGTGAGGCCCGGGCTTGGTTTCGGCAGTTTCGCGACTCGGGGGTGCGCACCCTCGGCGTCCTGGCGCTGTGGCGGGGCGATCGCATGATCGGCTTCCAGACGGCGTGCTATCGCTCGCGGCGCCGACCCAGTTCCGAGCAGGTACGCGCCGCCAGGGGCTTTGCCCACCTCGTCTCGCTCGCCCTCGAGAACGCCCAGCTGGTGCGCGAGCTCGAGCACGCCAATGCGCTCAAGTCGGATTTCGTGTCCGCCGTGTCCCACGAGCTGCGCAGCCCGCTCAACGTCATCCTCGGCTACAACGAGCTCATGCTCGACGGCACGTTCGGCGACCTCTCGGACGAGCAACGCGATACCCTGCAGCGGATGGATCAACAGGCACACCAACTGCTCGAACACATCAACGAGACGTTGGACTTCGGTCGCCTGGAAGCGGGCCGCACGGCGGTCCGCTCGGAGGACGTCGGCGTCGACGAGTTGTTCTGGGAGCTCGAGGCGGAGGCCCGTCCGTGGATCGACCAGCGCGCGGGCGACGTCGCCGTGCGCTTCGCCCCAGCAGAGGACCTTCCCCAACTTCACACCGACCGCGAGAAGACCAAGGTCGTTCTCAAGAACCTCCTCGGCAACGCGTTGAAGTTCACCGAGTCGGGTCGTGTCGAGATCAGCGCCGAAGCCCGCAACCGCGGGGTGGAATTCCGCGTGCGCGATACCGGCGTCGGAATCCCAGCGGCCGAGCTCGCCGCGATCTTCGAGCCGTTTCGCCAAGTGAAGGGTACGAAGACGAACGGCTGCAAGGGGGTCGGTCTCGGACTCAACATCGCCCAACGCTTCGCCGGCATGCTCGGCGGCAACATCGAGGTCGAGAGCGAGGTGGGCGTCGGGTCGACGTTTCGCTTCTGGTTGCCCGCCGGCGACGGCGCCGTCGCGCGTCTGAGCGCCTGATTGCCCCAGCTTCAGTACTGGGTGGCGAGGACCGCGTCGACCGCCGTGCGGGCCGCGGCGACCAGGCAACCGGTTGCCCCGTCGGGCGCGACGATGTCGTCGACGCTCTCCGCACATAGACCGCCGATCGCCGCGATGCCGGCGTCGTCGCAGCGTCGTGCCACCGCGCGGCGCAACGTCGCGCCGGCGCGCTCGAGCTTGCGCTCGGTGCGCCGCTCCGTGGAGCACTCCTGCGGGCTTGCCAACACCTGCGTGCGGTCGGCATCGGCGTAGAGCAGGCGTCCCCGGTTCCATTGGTTGCGGCACGCCTGCCGCGCCGCGAGCTCGGTGCGGGTCAGCTTCCAGCCCGCCTTGGCGATGGTTTCCTGGCAGCGACGAAGCGCGCGTTGCGAGCTCGCGATCGGATCGCCGTACTGGGTGTCGACGACGGTATCGGCAGTGGATGCATGGGTGAGGATCAGGCAGCCGGACTCCAGATCGGCGTCGATCAGCCCTCCCACCGTCGCGGCACAGGCGCTCAACAAGGTCAGCGCATGGTCGTCGCACTTGCGCTCGACGAAGCGGTGCGCCCGCGTCTGGCTGCGGGCGATGGCCCGCGCGGCACGCACCTCGGTCGGGCACTCGGCCGGACCGGCGATCGGCGCCTGCGGAGCGTCGGCGCGAAACAGCTCCTTGCCCGCGAGAAGACGGTTGCGGCAGCTCTGCAACGCCTTGACCCGGCTTTCCAGCAGCACGCGCCCGGCTTTGGCGACGGCTTCCTGGCACTTGCGTACGTCGCGTTCCCAGCGGCACTCGTCGTCGCAGCCGTCGCCGACGTCGAGGTTGCCGTCGTCACAGCGCTCCCCGCCGCCGTTGACGAGGCCGTCGCCGCACCGCTCGAGCAGGCACCCGCCGCTGCACCCATCTCCGTCTTCGGTGTTGCCGTCGTCGCACTCCTCGGACCCGCCGGCGATGCCGTCGCCGCAGACGAGGGGGCGCAGCCTGAGCGCGTAGAGCACTTGATTGAGGCCGCCGCCGTTGTCGCTCACCAACAGCAGACTGCGGCTGCCGTCGTCCAACGTTCGCCCGAGGGCAGCGCCATCGAGATTCGTGAAGAGAAGCGAGCCCTCCCACACCAGCTCCTTCGCGGCGGGCGTGAACGCGGCGCCGTCGAGCGCAGGTACCCCCGAGCTGTCGCTGGCGCCCGTGACGTCGACCTCGTACAGCCGGTGCCGAATCGCGGCGCCGCCGCCGGCGGCACGCTCGAGGGCGAGCAATCCCCCGTCGGGCAAGGCGATCAGCTCGGTGACGCCGCTTGCTTCGATGTCGCGTCCCGGTTGTTGGATGTCGCCCGGTAGCGCGTCGGTGGTGTACGGCCATTGACCGTCGGCCTGCAGCGCCGCATCGAAGCGCTGCAGCCGGACCGTCGTTCCGGCGACGAAGCTCGCCACGGGACCGTCGCTGGCGAGCGCCTCTTCGTTGGCCGTCCACAGGCGCTCGGTGGTCGGGTCCCAGGCGAGCGATTCGAGGCTCAGATTGTTGCGCGCATTGGCGAACACGGCGGGTACCGCGACCGCGCCGACAGCGGCTCCGCCCGGCCAACCGTAGCGACGGATGTGTGGCCCGCTCTCGTCGCTCGTCAGGATTTCGCCGAGTGCATCGATGCGGGCGACGCCCTCGAGATCGTTTCCACCGAGGGGGGTGGCATTTATCTATGTCGAGTTGCCGTTCTCGGGATCGATGCGAAATCTCGCCAGTTCTTCGGAGGACCGCAAGCTCACGAACAAATACCGCCGGTGTGGA
>CALJUJ010000245.1 GCA_937975525.1 uncultured bacterium | reverse complement strand
GAGGGGTGCGGCTGCTTGTTCGTGGCGCGGCGGCATCGCGAGACGTAGTCGTCCGTGCTGCATGGCTGGAAGAGCGTCACCAACGCGGCGGATTACTATCCCTACCACTTCGATCCGCGCCCGGATGCGGCGCGCTTCGAGCCCGGCACCCCCTCGGTCGTCGGCGCCGCGGCCCTCGGCGCGGCGGTCGACCTGCTGCTCGAGGTCGGACCGGCGGTCGTCGAGCGCCGGATTCTCGACCTCAACGATCGCTTCGCGGCCGGCCTGCGGGCGCGCGGTGCCGACATCCTGAGCCCGTGGCAGCCGGAGCGGCGTTCCGGAATCCTCGTCTTTCGCCTCGGGGACGATCCCGATGCCCTCGCCGCCGGCCTGCGTGCGCACGGCGTCACCGCGCGGGTGCGCAGCGGGGGCGTCCGTGTCGCCCCGCATTTCTACCAGGACGAGGAAGACGTCGAGCGCTTCTTCGCAGCTCTCGACCGCGCGCGTTGATTCCGGCCCGGGCTCGGCTTGGGCAAGCACCGTCCGCACAGGTAGGATAGGAAGCCATGCAACGAGCTGCCACGCGCTCCCTCGCGCCGCCGTCGTCCAACCTTTCGCGAACGGGCGAAGTGGGCTGGCTCACGGGGATCCTCGCACGCGCCCTCTTCCGCCCCGTGAAGGTCGATCCCGAAGCTGCGCGGCGTGTGAGCGAACGAGCCCGCGACCAGGCGGTCGTCTACGTCGTGCGCTATCGCTCGTGGTTCGACTATCTGCTCGTGCGTACCACCCTGGCGCGCGCCGGGATGCCGCGGCCGGTCTTCGCACCCGACCTGCCCGGCGCGTGGTTGACGTCGTGGCGCGATTCGCTGCGCCACGTCCGGAGTTGGCTGCGTTCGAGCCGCGTCTTCGCGCGGGCGCGCGACCGTGGTGCGCAACGACAGGAGAGCCGTCGTCTCGTCGAAGCGCGCAAGCCGATCCTGATCTTCATGCGCCTACGCGCCCCCGGGGTCGGTGGCGTGGCGCGTGCGCCCGAGGCGTTGGCGCGGGCGCGGACCGGTGCCGACTACCTTCGTGAGATCGTGATCGGTCAATGGAACGTAGCCGCCGACGTTTGTTTCGTGCCGCTGGCGATCGTGCGCGGCCGCGGCTACCGGCGTAAGGAGTCGAAGCTCGAGAGCGTCGTCTACACGGTGCGGCAGGCACCGGGCGAGCTGCGCCGCATCGTCTCGTTCCTGTGGAATCGGCGCGACACGACGCTCGTCGTCGGGCGCGACGTCTCGCTGCGCGAGTTGATCGACAAGCACGGAGCCGAGGGCGCCGACCGCGTCGCGCGACGCTTGTCGCGGGCGCTGCAGATCTTTTTGTACCGCGAAGAGCGCATGGTGCAGGGGCCGACTCTGCAGGCACGGGCGCAGGTGCGGGAAACGGTCCTTGCCGATCCGAGCGTGCAGCGCTTCGTGGAGCGCTACGCGTGGGCGAAGGGCAAGCCGGCGGCCACGGTCTGGCGCCAGGCACGTCGCATCGTCGACGGCATGGTGGCGAACTACCAAGGGTTCTACGTGACTGTTCTCGGGGCCATCTTGGACCGGCTGTGGCAGCGCATGTTCGGGCGGCTCGACTGCGACGGGCTCGACCGCGTCGCGACCATCCTGCGCCAGCATCCGATCGTGCTGCTGCCCTGTCACCGTAGCCATTTCGACTATCTGATCCTTTCCTACCTCTTCCATCGCAACCACCTCAGCCCGCCGCACATCGCGGCCGGCGACAACCTCGCCTTCTGGCCCCTGGGAGCGATCTTTCGTGGTGCCGGAGCGTACTTCATCCGTCGCAGCTTCGGCGACGACGAGCTCTACAAGCTCATCTTCCGGAGCTACCTCACGTTCCTCATCCGCGAAGGCTACACCCAGGAGTTCTTCATCGAGGGGGGCCGCAGCCGCACCGGCAAGCTCCTGCCTCCCAAGCTCGGCATGCTGTCGGCGACGGTCGGCGCCTTCCTGCGCGGGGTGCGGCGCGATCTGTATCTGGTTCCGGTGTCGATCCAGTACAGCCGGGTCGTCGAAGGCCAGGCCTACGAGCGCGAGCTCGAGGGCGGCGCAAAGGAGAAGGAATCGGTCGGCGCGATGCTGCGCGCGCGGCGCCTGTTGCAGCAGCGCTACGGCGACGTGCAGGTCACCTTCGCCGAGCCGATCTCGCTCGCCGACGCGCTCGGCGATCTGCGCGAGGAGCTGCGGGACGGTGGCCCGCAGTCGTCCGCTCCGGAGGTCTCGCGCGCCGTCGAGGAACGCCGCCGCGAGTTCGTCGAGAGCCTGGCCTACCGGATCCAGCGCGAAATCAACGACGCCAGCACCGTCACGGCGACTGCAGTCGCGGCGACGGCGCTCCTCGGCGCCCGGACGCCGGCGATGCGCTTCCAGACCTTCCTCGAGCGCTCGCGTGCTCTCGCCGGGCTGCTGCGCGCTTGCGGGGCGCCGGGCGAATTACCCGGCGACTTCGGTACGACCCGAAGCTTTCTCGAGGACGCCGGCCTGGTGCGCCGGCTACCCGAGTCCCCGGACGTCATCGTCGTGCCGCCCGACCGGCGCGTCGGTCTCGATTTCTACAAGAACAACTGCATCCACTGGTTTCTCGTGCCGGCGATCGTGACTTCCGAGTTGCTGCGCGGGACGCCGGTGACCGAGCTCGGCGACGCCTTCGACGGCTGGCTCGATCTCTACCGCCTCGAGTTCCCCCGGCCGCGCCGGGAGCAGCGCGCGGAGCGCATCGCCGCTGCCCTGCAAGCGCTGCGCGGCGCCGGCGCGCTGCGGCGCTGCAACGATCGCGAGCAACTCGACCCGGCGCATACGCTCGTCGTTGCGACCTCGCAGCTGCTCGACTGCTTTCACGAGCCGTATTGGATCGTCGCCCAGGTCTTGTGCCGCCTCGAGCGCCAGGGCGCCGGCGAGAAGACCGTCCTCGAGCGCGTCGACAAGCTGTACAAGGCGAGTTTCCTGCTCGGCGAGGTGCATCGCCCGGAGGGACAGTCGGTGATCCACGTGCGCAACGCGCTCGACCGCTACAACGAGCTGGGGTGCGCGCAGGCGGAGCGCCGCCCGGGACGGCTGCGCTCGCGGCGTCGCGAACGGTGGCTGGTGCCCGGTCCCGCGGCTGGCCGGCTTGCGGACCACGAGGTGCGGCTGCGCCGCATCCTCGGCCTCCCCGAATAGCCACCATGGCGGTTCTGAATCCGGCCGGGGCGACCCGCTCGCCCTTCGCCCGCATGCGCCCGCCTGCCGGGGCGAGTGAGTCGTGTGAGTGCGAGTGGTTGGTGGAGATCTGATCGCGTCGTGGCGCGGTTGCGCAGCGCCGTTCGTCGTTGAATTGACGCCGTCGGCTCCGTACAGTTTCCACCGGGCGCGAAACAGATGCGATGAAGACCCAATCGATACGATTCGCCGTGCGGCAATTGTCGATCGTCACCCTGGCGACCGTCTGTCTGCTGGCCGGCTGCCAGTCCAGCGACGACGTGGAAGTCCACGTCCGCAGCGTCGGTTTCGATCCGGCCAACCGATCGCCGGTGGTGCTGCTCGAAGACCGCGCCGGCGCCGTCGCTCTGCCGATCTGGATCGGCTCGGCGGAGGCCCATGCGATCGCCCTCGAGTTCGAAGGCGTGGATCTGCCGAGGCCGATGACTCACGATCTGCTCCGGCAGGCGCTCGTAGGCGCTGGCGTGGGGCTCGACAAGGTCGTGATCGAATCGCTTCAGGGGGATACCTATCACGCGCGGCTCTACCTGCGGTCGCATCGCCGCAACTTCGACCTCGACGCGCGGCCGAGCGACGCCATCGCCCTCGCCC
>CALJUJ010000244.1 GCA_937975525.1 uncultured bacterium | reverse complement strand
GGCCTATCGAGCGATTCGCCGCTTGCGAGGAACGACGCTCGAGCAGGTGGTTCGATGCTAGTCCGATCCACGGGGCTGGCCGACGCAAGCGTTCGAACGGGCCTACGATCCGAGTGTAGCGCGCTCGGATCTCGCGCCAGGCGGAGTTGGTCCCAGGGGCAAGATGCCTGCGCTAGCTGTCGCTGGCTGCGAGCAGGACCGCGATACAGGGGTCTGCTGGGCTACGGTCGCCATTCGACGGGCCGAATCGTGGTCGCAAGCGCGTCGGGCGGCGTATTCCAGGCCCGTTCGTTCGAGAGCTCGGCGACTTGCGCAGGTCAGACCAGAATCGGCATGTCTCGACTTGCCGGCGGGCGTGCCACTCGCCTACGAGTAGGCGTACGATGCGCCAACCGAAGATCACCCTCGTGGGCGCGGGGGGACTGTCGTTCGGGCCGACGATGGTCAACGACGTTCTCCACACGCCCGAGCTCGCCGGCAGCCGCCTGGTGTTGCACGACATCTCCGAACCGCGACTACAACGTGCCTACCGTTTCGCAGCCAAGCTGAATGCGGCCAACGGCCGGCCGGTCGTACTCGAATGCTCTACCGACCCAGCGAGAGCCCTGGACGGCGCCGACTTCGTGATCGCCAGCGCCGAGCATGGGCGCTTCCCGTATTGGCGCCAGGACTACGCGATCCCGCGACGCTACGGGGCGACGCAGGTCAACGGCGAGAACGGCGGCCCCGGCGCCGTCTTCCACTCGCTCCGCAGCATCAAGAACACCCTCGGCATCTGCGCCAGCATCGAGAAGCATTGCCCCGACGCGTTCCTGGTCAACCTCTCGAACCCGATGAGCCGGGTCACCCTCGCGATCAACCGCGGCACCAAGATCCGCAACGTCGGGATGTGCCACGAGATGCCGATCGGCATCGTGCGCCTCGGTCGCATGCTGCGCATGCCGCCGTCGCGTATCGCCGCAAAGGCCTCGGGCATCAATCATTTCACCTTCTTCACCGAGATGGTCGACAAAGAGACCGGCGAGGACCTTCTGCCGCGCGTGAAGTCGATGTTCCGGAGGAAGGTCTTCGACTTCGGGCCGCTCTCGACGTGGCTGGCGAAGGCGGTCGAGAGCCGGCCCGTGCTCGCCATGCTCGCCGACCAGCTTTACGCTCCGTTGGTGGCGCACATGGTGCGCCAGCACGACGTCGTCCCGTGCTCCGTCGACAGTCACATCGGCGAATACCTGCCGTTCGCCCACGAGATCGGCGGCCATCATCCGGTACACGTCGACCAGTTCGCGCGCATCGACGGCGTGATCGAACGCCTCACCTCGTGGATCGCCGACACGAAGGTGCCGCTTCCACTGCGCCGCATGGGTCACAGCCTCGAAGAAGTCGTGCCGATCCTCGCGTCGCTCTGGACCGGCGAGCGTCGCCGCATCCTGGCGGTCAACGTGCCGAACCGAGGTCACCTGCCGAACGTCGCAGACGGAGCGATCGTCGAGGTCGGCGCGGAAGTCGACGGTGACGGCATTCACCCCGACCGGATGCCGCCGGTGGCCGAGCCGATCGCCGGCCACATTGCGGTGCAGATCCCGCTGCAGGAGAAGATCGTCGCCGCGGCACTGGCGAGCGATCCCGAGCCGGCGCTGCAGGCGTTGA
Organism: uncultured bacterium; assembly: GCA_937975525.1. Lineage (GTDB taxonomy): Bacteria > Desulfobacterota > Binatia > HRBIN30 > HRBIN30 > CALJUJ01. Next base: position 1,838 of record CALJUJ010000244.1, on the reverse strand, counting down.
TCGAGGATCCGGCGTCTCCGCGGGACGAGTCTGCCTGCCGGGCGATGTTCGCCGAGCTGCGCAATCTGCAAGCGGAGCAACTGCCGTTCGATTCGCTGTAGCTCGGCCTCGACGATCTACCTGGACTCGTCTGGGGACACAGTCTCTCTTGTAACGATCTTTCTACGCCGCTGCCTTGATCGAGCGTAAATCGACGATCCTCGAACGCGTCGTCTTTCGAGCCGATCCCGTTGGCCCGTGAACGCGAGTCGCTCCGGCGACCCAGAGCCGCTGGACCATCCCGAATCGTCACGAAAGAAGCTTCGTTCCCACGTAGCTGCCTCGTTGCGGCGTTCCCAGAGGGCAGGCGGAAGCCAGAGGTCCGGGAAACGGGTGGATGGATTCTTCTTTCGCCATTGTGCGATGCTGCCGCGGATGAATCAGCGAGACGGTGGAGCGATCATTGGCGAAGTCCTGCAGAAGCAGGGCGTTCGGTTTTTGTTCACCCTGTGCGGCGGCCATATTTCACCGATCCTCGTCGGTGCCAAGCAGCGCGGCATCACGGTGGTCGACGTACGCGACGAGAAGAACGCCGTGTTCGGCGCCGACGCCGTCGCCCGCATGAGCGGTATCCCGGGCGTCGCTGCGGTGACGGCCGGGCCCGGCGTCACCAACACGGTCACCGCCGTGAAGAACGCGCAAATGGCGGAATCGCCGATCGTCATCTTCGGCGGCGCCGCCGCGACGATCACGCGAGGCCGCGGGTCCCTGCAGGACATCGACCAGATGTCCCTGATGAAGCCGATCACCAAGTGGGCGACCTCGATCGGCACCGTGAAGAGCTTGGGCCCGACGGTCGAACATGCCTTCGAAGTTGCGCGTTCGGGCCAGCCGGGGCCGGTGTTCGTCGAGGTGCCGATCGACTTGCTGTATCGCGAGGATCTCGTGCGCGACATGTTCATGAAGGAGAGCGGTGCGGCCAACGCGAAGGACTTCGCCGGCAAAGCCATCGGCCTGTACCTCAAGGGGCATCTGTATCGGCAGTTCCATGCACCGCACGTCGGCCTCAACCTGTTGTCGGGCAGGGTCGACAACCAGCGTCCTCGCAGCGCCGACGACCAGATCGCCAAAGTCGCCGAGCTGGTCTCCCAGGCGCAGCGACCCGTCCTGGTCGTCGGCAGTCAGGCGCTGGTCAACGACGAGGCGCCGGCGACGCTGGCCGCCGCGGTCGAGCAACTGGGGATCCCGACGTTTCTCGGCGGCATGGCACGTGGACTGCTCGGGCGCCACAACGACATCCAGTTCCGGCACAAGCGAGGGGCCGCGCTGAAGACGGCCGATCTGGTCATCATTGCCGGCTTCCCGTTCGACTTCCGCCTCGGCTACGGGCGCTCGATCACCCGCAAAGGGACCCTCGTCTCGGCGAACCTGAGCGCCACCGCGCTGCGCAAAAATCGCCGCCCGGACATCGGCATACGTATGCCTCCCGGCTACTTCATTCGTGAGGTCTCCAAGGCCGTGGGCTAGCGAGGTGGTGCATGGCAGGACTGGTTCGGCGAGTTGCGCACGAACGAAGCGGCGCGCGACGCGGAGATCGACGAGATGGCGAAAGCCGAATCGCCGATGATCAACCCGCTCCACTTCTTCCAGCGGCTCGAGGAGAAGATGGACGACAAGGCCGCGATCGTCGTCGACGGCGGCGACTTCGTCGCGACTTGTTCCTACATCCTACGGCCGCGCGGGCCGTTGTGTTGGCTCGATCCTGGCGTGTTCGGCACCCTCGGCGTCGGCGGCGGCTTCGCCGTCGGGGCGGCGCTGTGCAAGCCGGACCATGAGACGTGGTTGATCTACGGTGACGG